>CAZHVF010000006.1:0-36722 GCA_964535635.1 uncultured Gammaproteobacteria bacterium
CATCGAAACCAAAAGCAGTCGCACCAAAGGCGGTCGCTGGGTTGAGTGTGTCGTTGTTTGATAAGGTAGGTAAAGAGGCTGGTACCACCACTCTTCCAAAAGAGCTGTTTGGGGTTGAGGTGAACAAAGATCTTCTGAATCAGTATGTCTACATTTATCGAATGAATCAACGACAGGGAACGGTCTCAACAAAAACCAGAAGTGAAGTGCGAGGAACAACCAAGAAAATCTATCGACAAAAAGGCACCGGAGGAGCTCGTCACGGAGCTCGTAAAGCGCCAATCTTTGTCGGTGGAGGCGTTACCTTTGGTCCAAAACCACGAACGATTGTTCGAAATCTCAGCAAAAAGATGAAGAAACAGGCGCTCGCAAGCGCACTTTCTTACGCTCTCGCTGAGAAGAAAGTTGCCGGTGCTCAGGATGCGGTATTAAGCATGGAAGCAAAGACAAAGCAGGTTGCTCTCTGGCTTAAGAATGCAGGACTGAGTATGAAGAAGGTGTTGTTTGTTCTGCCTGGTGAGAAATCAGAGTCGTTTGTTCGCGCGACGCGAAATCTTCAGCAGATTACCACCGTTCCAGCGAATCAGATCAATGCATATGAAGTGTTGAAAGCGCCAAGAATTGTGTTTCTTGAGTCTGCAGTTACCAAGATGATGGAGCATTTTGCTTCATCTGATGAGAAATAACCATGAAACAGGCAATCATTCGTCCATTAATGACCGAGAAAGCGACTCAGATGACCGATGCAAAGGTCTACTCGTTCGTCGTTCATTCCGATGCAAATAAGCATTCGGTCAAGGTGGCGGTTGAGTCAATGTTTAAGGTGAAGGTTGCGTCGGTTCGAATTTCGATTCGAAATGGAAAGGAAAAGCGAGTTGGACGTAAAATGCAGAAAGTATCAAAGCCAGACCTCAAAATTGCATATGTTACCGTAAAAGAAGGAACCATTGATATTTTTCCCAAGGCATAATCTATGAAACCACAGAAAAATTTAACCGAAATCCTGAAGAAGCACTCTGGTCGCGACTCAACCGGGCAGATCTCGGTCAGACATCAAGGTGGACGACAGAAACGATATTATCGATTTATCGACTTCAAACGCGATAAGGTTGGTGTCGAGGGTGTCGTAAAGACCATCGAGTACGATCCAAATCGAAATGCCTTTATTAGTCTCGTTGAGTATAGTGATGGAGAAAAACGATATATCCTACAGCCACGAACAGTCAAGGTTGGGGATACAGTACTGTCATCTGACAGCGCTGAAATCAAAGTTGGAAACACCGTACCATTAAAGAATATCCCAATCGGTATCGAGGTTCATAACATTGAGCTTCGACCAGGTCAGGGTGGTAAGATGGTTCGCGGCGCAGGAAGCGCTGCGGTTGTACTCGGGAAGGACGAAACCTATGTTCAGGTGAAGCTTCCTTCCGGAGCAATCCGACTCTTCTTGAAGGACTGTAAAGCGACCATTGGGACCGTTGGTAACATTGAACATAAAGATGAAATTCTTGGAAAAGCAGGACGAAAGATCCGAATGGGTATTCGACCGACTGTCCGAGGAACTGCACAGAATCCACGAAGTCATCCGCACGGAGGAGGAGAAGGTAAGGTCGGAGAAGGTATGCATCCAAAGACTCCATGGGGTCGACCAGCGCGTGGATTTAGAACACGCAAGCGTTATAAGTGGAGTAATCGCTATATTGTAAAGCGACGAAGTAAGTAATCCTATGAGCGACGTAACGGTATATATCAAAAATGTGAAAATCACACCAAAGAAGCTTCGCTTCTTGGTAACCGATCTGAAGAAGCAAAGCCCATCACAGGCGATGCACACGCTCTATTACACGCCAAAAAAAGGTGCTGAGTTTTTGCGAAAAGCAATTGGTTCAGCCCTTTCTAATGCTAAGAACACTATGAATATCGATGAGTCTTTGTTACAATTTAAGTCAGTCATTGTCGAAGAGGGTATTCGATTGAAGCGATACCGAGCAGGATCGAAGGGAATGGCCAAACCGTTCCGACGAAAGTATTCTCACATCAAGATCGTTCTGACCACCGGCAAAAGCGAGCCCATGCCTACCGGCAAGCAGGCGAAGCAGATTGTAACGGCAGATGCAACGGTTGATCCAAAGCAAGCAGTTGCTGCGGAGGTCGCCGTTGAGAAACCAGTAAGGAAGCCAGCAGTTAAAAAAACAGTTGCAAAAGCAAAAACAGTAAAGAAATAAAACGATATGGGACAAAAAGTTAATCCAAAAGGACTACGAACCGGAGTGATCTATAACTGGAACTCCCGTTGGTTCTTTAGTAAACGAAAACAATTTAAAGATACGTTGCTGTCAGATATCAAGATTCGAGAGGCGCTTGAGGCAAAATTTTCATTTGCATCGGTCACCGATATCTTTATCGAGCGCGCAATTAATAAAATCACCGTCATTATCTTTGCGGTGAAGCCGGGTATGATCATTGGCCGAGGTGGAAAAGGACTCGAAGATGTGAAAAAGATTATTATGCAACATCTCCAGAAGATGCAGACAAAGAAGCAGAAAGAAATGAAGGTCGATCTCAAGATCGAGCCAGTAAAACGGCCGTATTTGAGCGCGAAGTATGTGGCGCAGTCGATTGCGGAGAAGCTTGTGCGAGGATTTCCTCACCGAGGAGCAGTGCACGGCTCAATGAGCCGAGTGATGGAGTCGGGTGCAAAGGGCGTGAAGGTGCAACTTGGAGGAAGAATTCAGGGTGCAGAGATTTCACGACGAGAGAAGTATTTCTTGGGCACCGTTCCAACATCGACCATTCGAGAAGACGTTGATTACGCAATCTATCCAGCATTAACAAAGTCCGGATACATTGGAGTGAAGGTCTGGATTTGCCGAACGAACTAATATGTTAGCACCAAAACGACAAAAATATCGCAAGCAGTTTCGAGGAACCTGGCGCCGCCTCGCGGTTAAAGGTGGCGAACTTAACTTTGGCTCTGCGGGGCTCAAGTCGCTTGATGCAGCATGGATCAAGGATCGTGAAATCGAAGCTTGTCGAGTTGTTCTCGCACGTGCCACGAGAAAGGCCGGTAAGTTTTGGGTGCGCATTTTTTCGGATAAGCCATTTACCAAGAAACCCCCAGAAGTTACGATGGGATCTGGTAAAGGAGACGTATCGCACTTTGTTGCATCCGTTACACCCGGAAGAATCTTGTTTGAGGTCGATGGACTTCCTGAGCAGGAGGCACGTGACGTGCTTCGCGTTGTGGCGTCTAAGCTCTCAGTGAATACGAAGTTTGTAATGAAATAATATCGCTATGAAAAAATCAATGTCAAAAATTCAACAAAAGTCCGTTGCCGAGCTCAACAAAGACCTCGCTCAGCTGCGATCCGAGATTACGAAGATCACTGTCGAGTCACGTCTTGCTCCACAGAAGGACAGCAATCTCGTGACCAAAAAGAGAAAAGAAATCGCACGAATATTAACAGTTATGAATCAGAAAGCAAAGTAACTATGGCGCAAACATTTGTTGGAATGGTTAGTTCAACGAAGATGAACAAAACCGTTACGATCACCATCGAGAATAAGGAACGACATCCTATGTATAAGAAGGTTGTAAACAAAAAGCAGACCTTCAAGGCACACTATGAGGGTATGGAGTTAAAGGTTGGCGATGTGGTTGAGATTCAGGAAACTCGACCTATCTCAAAGACCGTTCATTTTAAAGTTACGAAAAAAATATGATTCAGTTACGAACAATGTTACAGGTTGCCGACAACACCGGCGCGAAGCTCGTCCAGATGATCGGGCTTCCCCAAAAGGGAAATAAAAAGATTGCCTCGATCGGGGATGTTATCACCGTTGTCATCAAGGAAGCGATTCCGTATGCACAGGTGAAAAAGGGAGAGGTTGTGCCCGCGGTTGTTGTTCGTACCAGAAAAGAAAAACGACGACCGGACGGAAGCTATATTCGATTCGACGATAATGCGTGCGTCATTCTGACAGCAAAAGATGCACCCGATCCACGAGGAACACGTATTTTCGGACCGATCGCCAAAGAGATTAAAGATAAAGGATTTAATAAGATTGCAAGTTTGGCCGAGGAAGTTTATTAACCTATGAAACTACAAAAAGGAGACAAAGTTCGCGTAATGTCCGGGAAGGACAAAGGGAAAGAAGGAGTCATTGACCGCCTCTATCCAAAACAGAATAGAGTACTGGTGCAAGGTGTGAATCTTGTGAAGCGACACATCAAAAAAAGCCAAGAACTACAAGAGGGTGGAATTATTGACCTTCCAAAACCAATTGCGGTTCCGTCGGTAGCATTACTCTGTCCTCAGTGTGAAAAGCCGGCTCGCGTTGGTTACGTCGTCGTAAAGGGAAAGAAGACCCGTGTCTGTAGAAAATGTAAAAAGGAGTTAAAGTAACACATATATGCAATTGCAAGAACAGTACACAAAAGAAATCAAACAGAAGCTTCAGGAAGAACTGAAGATCGAGAATGTGATGTCGATTCCGAAAATCACCAAAATCGTCATTAATGTCGGCGCAGCGGAAGCCGTGCAAAACAAGAACGTTCTTGATAAAATACAAGAGCAGTTGGGTTGGATTAGCGGTCAAAAACCGATTATTACCAAAGCTCGAAAATCGATCTCTGCTTTTAAAATCAGAAAAGGGCTTCCAATTGGAGTCAAGGTAACATTGCGAGGACAGTCGATGTACAACTTCTTAACCAAGTTGATCACCATCGTAATTCCACGTATCCGAGATTTTAGAGGAATCGATGATAGCGTTATCGATTCATACGGAAATATGAATCTTGGGTTCGGAGAGCAAACACTGTTCCCAGAGATCGAGTTTGACAAGATCGATAAACAGCGTGGGTTACAGGTTACTATTGTGACCACCGCACAAACCAGAGAACACGGAAAGAAATTATTTGAAGCATTCGGATTTCCATTTAAGAAAAACTAATCGCTATGGCAAAAACATCAGACGTTGTAAAGTTCCACAAAAAGCAAAAGTTTGCAGTGCGACATGTGAATCGTTGCGAGCTCTGCGGACGCTCACGAGGATTCCTTCGACGATTTGGTATGTGTAGAATTTGTTTCAGAAAACGTGCATTAGCTGGTGAGATTCCAGGAGTTAAAAAAGTTTCTTGGTAACGTTACTATGAGTAGATCATCCAAAAAAGGACCGTACATTGACGAAAAGCTTGCGAAGAAAGTCGCTGCTCAAAAGGAGTCGGGTGTACGAAGCCCAATTCAGACCTGGGCTCGCCGATCGGTGATCTCGCCTGACTTTGTTGGTCACAAAATGGCAGTTCATAATGGTCGAAAGTTTATCGAACTCTTGATTTCAGAGTCGATGATCGGTCACCGACTTGGTGAGTTTGCACCATCACGAACCTTTAGAAGTCACGGTAAGGTTACAAAGAAAGTTATTTCCGCAACATAATCTATGAACTCAGGAATTATTGATCTTATTATCCGAATTAAGAATGGCTACCTCGCACGGCGAGAAGTGATCGAGTCACCATATTCAAAACTCAAGGAAGGCGTAACAAAGAAGCTTCAGGATCTTGGGTTTATTGCTGAGTATCAGGTTGATGGCGAAGGTGCACGAAAATCGCTCGTAATTACCTTGAAATATGTGCATGGAGAGCCAGCGTTTACCGATGTTACGATTCGATCGAAGCCCGGTCAACGATGGTATATCACCGTAAATAACATTCAGCCAGTCATGAGCGGTATTGGATATATGATTATCTCAACCTCAAAAGGATTGATGACAAACGTTGAGGCAAAAAAAGCAAAGATTGGCGGAGAGTTATTGTTTGAGATTTGGTAATACTATGTCAAAAATAGGAGCACAAACCATCACCGTTGAACAAGGAGTAACCGTAACTATCGCGGATAAGATTGTTCACGTCAAGGGTCCAAAGGGTGAGCTCTCCATCTCGCTTCCTGCGACGATTGATGTGGTAAACGAGAATGGCGTTGTAACAGTTTCGCGTACTCGTGAAGATAAGAAAACGAAGGCGATGCACGGTCTGTTCCGAAGCTTGATCGCGAACGCGGTCATGGGCGTTCAGAAGATGTGGGAGAAAAAATTAGAGATTGTCGGAACTGGATTTAACGCAAAAATGCAGGGCCAAGATCTTGCATTAAAGACCGGTTATTCCCATCCGGTTATCTTCCCAGCTCGACCTGGAGTGACCTATACCGTAGAAGGAACGAACATTATTACAGTTTCAAGTGTGAACAAGCAGGCTGCTGGAGAGGTAGCCCACTTGATCAAACTTGTTCGAAAGCCGGACCCATACAAAGGGAAGGGAATTAAATATGTAGGTGAGCAAATGAAGTTGAAACCTGGAAAGAAAGCTAAGGCAGCAGGCGCAGCCTAATCACATATACTATGATTAACCGAATTGAACGAAAAGTAAAGCGAGTTCGAGCAAAGATCCGTGGAACTGCGGAAAAGCCTCGACTGAGTATTTTCCGCTCGAATCGAGCTATCTATGGACAGGCAATTGATGATATCAATCGCGTCACGCTCGTTGCCGCCAAAGGGACAGACTCAGTGGCGGTTGGTGCAGAGCTTGCAGAGAAGCTGAAGAAATCAAAGATTACAACCGTGTACTTTGATCGAGGACGATATCTCTATCACGGCCGCGTAAAAGCTGTCGCAGAGAGCATGCGAGAAAACGGTATTACTATTTAACATATATTTATGGATTCACGACAACGACCACCACGAAATAACCGACCAGAGGAACCAAAAGAATTTGAAGAGCGAGTATTGCTCATCCGACGTGTCGTGAAAAAGACAACCGGAGGTAACAAGGTTACGTTCTCGGCGCTTGTGGTCATGGGAGATCGAAAAGGAAAGGTTGGTATCGGGCTCGGAAACTCAGCTGAGGTTCCTGCAGCAATCAAGAAAGCAATCACCACCGCTCGAAAGAATATGATCGTTGTGCCATTGTTTAAGTCATCGATCCCACACATGGTTATGATTAAGTACAAAGCATCAAAGATATTACTGAAGCCGGCGCCACTTGGAACCGGTCTGAAGATCGGAAGCGTTGCTCGCTCGATTCTGGAGCTTGCAGGTGTGGAGAATGCATCTGGAAAGGTACTTCGATCACGAAATCAGATTGCGAATACCTATGCGGTAATAGAAGCGCTCAAGCGGCTGAAGTCACGGGTAGCGCCAGCTGAAGAGAAGTTATCTAAGAAGAAATAACTATGACATTTTTATCACAACTCACCAGTGTTGTCTCCGGTCGCACAAAGCGTCTGGGGCGTGGATATGGATCTGGAAAAGGTGCGAAGTCTGGTCGAGGAACAACCCGACATCAGAAGGCACGAACGGATATCCCATTGTTCTTTGAAGGAGGACAGGGACGACTTGTAAAAAAGTATCCATTACTGAGAGGAAAAGGAAAGAACAAGTCACATCGAGTTGATGCACTCCCTGTTGCGGTGGAAAAGCTCGAGGGATTGAGAGATAATGATGTGGTAACGGTTGCTCGACTCATCGAGGCAGGAGTTCTTTCACCATCAGACAGTGGTCGATCGGTGAAAATTGTGGGAACTGGAACGCTCACCAAAAACGTACGAGTTATGGTTCCGGCTACCGCGTCCGCTCGAGCAGTAATTGAGAAAGCAGGAGGCGCCGTTGAATCACATGCGTCACGTAACCGATAAACTCAAACTACTCGTTCGAGATCCCCAACTCAAACGAAAAACATACTTCACGCTCTTTATTTTCCTTGTGTTTCGTATCTTCGCGTTCCTTCCAATGCCCGCGATTGACTTCATTCGCTTGAAAGCTCTCTTTAGCCAAAATCAGTTCCTCTCACTTCTTGATATCTTTTCTGGAGGCACATTAGTTAACTTTTCAGTCATGGCACTTGGGCTGAATCCGTACATCAATGCGTCGATCATCTTTCAGTTACTCACGGTGGTCGTGCCTCGCTTCGAACAGCTCGCTCGTGAAGGGGAGTATGGCAGGTTCAAGATTAATCAATACACGCGCGCGCTTACCGTTCCACTTACGATCATCCAAGCGGTTGGAATTTATTTTCTTCTGAAGAATCAGAAGATCATTACCACTCTGAATCCGGTAGAATTTTTCTCATTCATTTTCACCCTGGTTGCCGGGACCTTCATTCTCGTGTGGTTTGGTGAGCTTCTTACTGAGTACGGTCTGGGAAACGGAATATCGCTTCTGATTTTTGCCGGTATCGTCGGTCGTGCACCGGTTTTTCTTGGACAGTTTGCGAGCACGCTCACCAGTGAAAATGTCCTGAACACCATCATCTTTTTTGGACTTGGTGCCCTGGTGATTATGGGCGTTGTTTTTATTAATGAGGCAGTGCGGAAGATTCCAGTGTACTATGCAAAACGAGTGAAAGGGAATAAGATGTATCAAGGAGCATCAAACTTTCTTCCATTGAAATTAAATCAGGCAGGCGTCATCCCGATCATCTTTGCGGTGTCGTTTGTGCTGCTCCCACAGCTACTGGGAAATTTTCTCGGTCAGGTGAACAACAAGGCAGTTGCATCCGCAGCACTAGGACTTGCACGATTGTTTGACCCCAAAGGTGGACTATATAACAGTGTTTATTTCTTCCTCGTTGTAGGGTTCACGTACTTCTATACCCTCGTCGTGTTTAATCCTCAAAAGATCGCAGACGAAATTCAAAAGGCCGGTGGATTCATTCCTGGCATTCGACCTGGATCGGCAACCAGCAACTATCTCTCAGGAGTGATTTATAAAATCACTAGCGTTGGAGCACTCTTTTTAGGTATAATAGCAGTCTTGCCTGCAATTCTCTCAGCCATCACGGGAATAACTGGGTTGGTGATCGGGGGAACCGGGGTGCTGATCGTTGTTTCGGTAATTTTAGAGACCTTCAAGGCAGTTGAAGCCCAGATGGTCATGAAGAACTACGATCGGTTTCAGACGCGAAGTATGTAGTGTAGAGCTCGAGTGACCCTCGGGTTGTACGTTACACATTTCAATTAAACAACATCATATGGCAAAGAAAGGATCACGAGTGTTGGTAGGACTGGTCTGCGAAGTATGTAAGTCTCAGAACTACACAACCGAGAAAAATAAAGTGAACACAACCGAGCCCTTAAAGCTGAAGAAGTACTGTAATGTTTGTCGAAAAACGACTGATCATAAAGAGAAGAAAAAGCTAGACTAACCAACATATGAAATTGGTGTTAATGGGGATTCAGGGAGCAGGAAAGTCCACGCAAGGTAACCTGCTTGTGAAACAACTTGGCTTACCGTACCTCTCCACAGGGCACATCTTCCGTCGTATCGCAAAAGAAAAGACTCAGCTTGGTCGCTACATCAAAACCGTGATGAATGCTGGCGTGTTGATTCCGGATGAGAAGACAATCGAAATCGTTAACTCCTATCTTCAGCGCCCCGAGTATGCGAAAGGATATATCCTTGACGGATTCCCACGAACACTGCCCCAGGCAAAAAAATTCATCAATCATGTAGATAAGGTCATCTACGTTGACATTCCGGATAAGGAGGCGCTTTGGAGGCTCGCCTATCGCAAGGATGATGACCGTGTCGATAACACCATTCAAGCGATAAAGAAACGAATCGAATCGTTCAAAAAGTTGACATTGCCCGTACTCGACTACTATCGAGAAAAAGGTAAGTTAGTTGAGGTTGATGGAACACAGAATGTTCAAGAGGTGAATGAGGACATTTTGAAGGGGCTTGGAAAGCAGCTCGTGAAGAATAAGCTCGAAGCATGGAAACAACACAAAAAGGCGATCATTGCAATTGTCGGCCTCCCGGGTTCCGGAAAGACCGAAGCAGCCGCCTTCTTCAAGAGTCGTGAGGTGCCGGTGATTCACTTTGGAAAAGTTGTCACCGATGAAGTAGAGAAACGATATAAAGCGCAAAAGGAAGAGTTCCATAAAATTATTCGTGAAGAGTTTCGAACGATTCATGGTATGGATGCCATGGCAAAACTCAATCTCCCAAAGATAAAAAACGCACTCGCAAAAAATAACATCGTCGTAATCGATGGTATGCGCTCATGGAATGAGTACGAGTTTCTTTCGAAGGAGTTAGAGAATGTCGATATCTACATCGTAGCGCTCTTTGCTGATAAGGCGGTTCGATATCAGCGTCTTGGCTCACGGAAGCAAGATCGACCAGGTCTTGGTGGAAAGGACCGCGACCTAAATGAACTCTTTGGAACGAATATGGGGCCAACGATTGCATTTGCAGACTTCATTATTAAAAATAATTTTTCGAAGGAAGAGTTTCTTGACAAACTAGAAGAAGTGTATAGCACCGTCTACTTTTCATAAGCATCAGTTCTATGATCAACTACAAAAGTCCCCAGGAAATAGCGACGATGCAGGAGTGTGGGAACATTATGAAAAAGGTCATGGCAGTACTTGTTCCACAGGTCGTTCCCGGTATGACAACGAAGCGCGTGAACGAAATTGCAACAAACGAGATTAATCATAATGGCGCCGAGCTCTCCTTCAATAAAGTCGATGGATATCGGTGGGCGATCTGTGCTTCGGTAAACGAGCAGATCGTACACACGCCTCCCTCAGACTACGTACTTCGAAACGGAGATCTTCTCACGATTGACATCGGTGTTTACTATCAGGGATATCATACCGACCATGCTGTATCCTTCGTTGTTGGTGAATCAAAAGATCCATCGATTGAGCGGTTTTTATCGGTCGGCAAGGAGACACTTGATCGTGCCATTGCACAGTCGGTTGCCGGTAACTATATCGGCGATATATCGAAGGCGATGCAGGAGGGCATTGAGTCTGCAGGATTTCATATCATAAAGCGACTTACCGGGCATGGAATTGGCCACGATCTCCACGAGGAGCCCTATGTGCCATGCTTTGTGAGTAAGCCAAGAGCTCAGACGCTCAAGCTCAAACCTGGGCTAGTGATCGCGGTAGAAGTAATGTATTCGATGGGAACTGAGGACATGGTATTAGAGAAGGGAAGCGACTGGAGTCTGGTAACAAAAGATGGAAGTCTTGCGGCTCAGTTTGAACACACCCTGGCAATCACAGATCATGGTACAATTGTCCTTACCTGATTGAGTGGCGTATCCGAGGCTACCGATCTCAGGTAGCTCTGGTTATCGAAGCTGAAATAGTTATAGCAAAGTTGTAGTATATATGCTATAATTTAGGCTTAATGGCTAGTGATTTTATCGTGGTAGAAGGAGAGGTTGTTGAAAACCTACCGAATACCCTGTTCCGGGTTCATGTAAAGGACTCCGACAAGACCTTGCTTTGCTATTTGTCAGGCAAGATGAGGAAGAATTACATCAAAATTCTTCCAGGCGATAAGGTGAAGGTCGAGATTACGCCCTACGATCTAGAGCGTGGTCGGATTGTTTACAGAGTATGAAAGTTAGAGCATCTATTAAAAAAATTTGTCCAAAATGCCAGCTCGTAAAGCGAAATGGCAGATTGTACATTATTTGTGCGAATCCAAAGCACAAGCAACGACAAGGATAATTTATGGCGCGTCTATTAGGTCTCGTATTACCAGACAATGCTCGAGTCGAGTACGCTCTCACCCTGTTCTATGGAATTGGGTGGAAGGGATCGGGTAAGGTCCTTCAGCAAGCAGGGATCGACACGCATAAACGAGTGAGAGATCTCAACGAAGAAGATTTGAAAAAGATTAGCACAGAGATCGAGAAGCTGTACGTGGTTGAAGGAGATCTGCGAGAGCAGGTGAACGACAACATTAAGCGCCTCCGTGAGATTGGTTCTTATCGCGGTGTCCGTCATGTAAAAGGTCTTCCGATCTATGGTCAGCGAACGAAGTCGAATGCGCGTACGAAGCGTGGTAAGAGAAAGACCGTTGGAGCACTGAAGAAAGAAGTCTGGGCAAAGCTTGAAGGAACCCAAACTGCAGCAGCATCCGCTGGAGCAGCAAAAAAGTAATACTAAACTATGAAAAAGAAAAAAGATCAAAAAGTAGTTGAACGAGGACGAATCTATATCGTTGCAACGTTCAATAATACCCTCGTGACCGTAACCGATGAAAAAGGATTTCCTGTTGCGGTAGGATCAACCGGACGACATGGCTTCACCGGAACACGTAAATCAACACCATACGCAGCAACCGTTACAACCGATAGCACCTTGAAGAAAGCAATCGAGATGTTTTCCATGCGCGAGGCGGCAATATTTGTAAAAGGTATTGGTCCGGGTCGCGAAGCAGCGCTTCGTGTCATTAAGGGATCGAGTCTTGAGATCACAAAGATCGTTGATGTTACACCGGTTCCACACAATGGTGTGCGACCACCGAAGTTACGTAGAGTTTAATCACTTATGAGATATACAGGACCACGAAATAAAGCAGCGCGACGAGAAGGTGCGGATCTCGGCATGAAGACACCAGGATCAAAAGCACATGCATCGTTACTCCGAAAGATTACGTTGCTTCCTGGACAACACGGAGCTGGTACCAAGCGCCGCAGAAAGCAGTCTGAGCGAGGAAAGCAGTTGCGAGAGAAGCAGAAGCTTCGATTTATTTTTGGTGTCACCGAAGGTCAGTTGAAGAACTACTTTAGTGTCGCAAAAAATAAGAAAGGGAATACTGGAGTTATGCTCAGTCAGTTGCTCGAGCAGCGTCTTGATAATGTTGTGTATCGACTTGGGTTTGCGCCAACCAGAGCGAGCGCACGGCAGTTAGTGAATCACGGTCATGTAACGGTGAATGGAAAAATGGTTAGCATTCCTTCATACCAGGTTTCTGAGGGTATGCAGGTCGGATTCAAGAAAGATAAGACAGCAAAAATCCCGTACATTGAGTTGCAGTTAAAGAACGAAACGATCATTGTTCCGGAGTGGTTGGAGCGTAAAAACAACCAAGGAATGGTAAAAGCTCTGCCAACAAGCGAAAGTGTCGAGAAGCAGGTAAACATGCGATCGGTGATCGAGTACTATTCACGATAATAGCAACTGATGATTGCTCGGTAAACCGAGTAATTGTAAGTTTTTATTATTAATTCCCTGATCTAAAGGGACAAAAAACATATTCGTATGGTTCAACCAAATTTTTTCACTAAAGTCGTAGAGGAAACCTCTACCTATGGAAAGTTCAGCATCGAGCCGCTGCCATTGAGCTTTGGCAATAGCATGGGTAATGCACTTCGCAGAACCCTTCTTTCTTCATTGAAAGGATCAGCAATTACTCAGATTCGCGTCGTCAATGCGGATCACATGTTTAGCACCATCAAGGGTGTGAAAGAGTCAGTTCTTGAGATCCTTCTT
The DNA here is from genome assembly GCA_964535635.1 of uncultured Gammaproteobacteria bacterium. Taxonomy (GTDB): domain Bacteria; phylum Patescibacteriota; class Microgenomatia; order UBA1406; family GWC2-37-13; genus CAZLQR01. The sequence goes on from CAZHVF010000006.1 coordinate 13,296, forward strand.
CATCTCAAGCAGCTCAAGTTTGAAACAAATCGTGAAGGAAGCTTCATGATGCATCTTGAGGTAAAAGGCGCCGGTAAGGTCACCGGAAAAGACATTTCTGGAGAAGCCAAGGTTGTTAATTCTGACCTGTATATCGCTGAAATCACCGACGAAAAAGCAAAGATCGACATCGATTTTGTTGTTGAGACAGGTGTTGGATCACTCGGTGAAGATGAGATCGAAAAGAAGGACTCAGACTATGTTACGGTTGAGGCATTTTTCTCACCGGTCAAGCGAGTAAACTTCAAGATTGAAGAAGCTCGTGTCGGTCGAAAAACGAACTTTGATCGACTCGTCATGGATATCTGGACCGATGGAACCGTAAGCCCATCACAGAGCTTAAAAGACGCTGCAACGATTCTTTCTGAGCACTTTAGCTACGTGCTTTCAGGAAAGGATAATCCTCAGAATAAAGAGGATCAGAGCGTTGCGGTAGCAGTGACGAAAGAAGTCGATCAGAAGTTGAATGACATCATCATCGATGAACTCAATCTTCCATCACGCGTGATCAATGCACTGCTTCGAGAAAATATCGAGACAGTGGCAGACTTGGTACGCGTAGGAAAAGATAAGCTCATCGGCGTCAAGGGACTTGGAAAGAAGTCCTTTGTCCTTATCGAGGATGAGTTAAAGAAAATGGGTATCGACATTAAGTCCGAAGAATAACATATATGAGGCACGGAGTATCGAAAAAAACATTCGGGTATGGTGTAGACTCTAACCAGATGTTGTTACGAAAGTTGGTAACAAACTTCGTAACACACGGGAGACTCACCACCACGAAACAGAAGGCTCAGTTCATGCGCCCGTCTGTAGATCGGCTGGTAACTCATGCGAAGAGCGAGTCGATGAGTTCACTCAACGCGCTGAAAAGCTTTTTTGGCTCCGATACGGTCGCGCGTAATCTTCAGAATATTGTTCGATCATCGTTTGCCGATCGAAGCTCTGGATTTACGAAGACCGTCACGATCGGACAACGATCAAGTGACGCAGCCACCATGGTTCAGATCACGTGGTCGAGTCCGGTTGTAGTGCCTGCTGCTGAAAAGCCAGCTACAAAAAAGAAAGCCACGGTCTCGGTCAAACCCGATGGAGAAGTTGCCGCCGCTCAGCCAAAGAAACGAAGCGCGGCAAAGAAAAAATAATCTATGAAAATTACACAAGCAACAAAACCAGCGCGAACAGAGGATGTCGTGCGTACATGGCATCTCATCGATGTAAAGGGTAAGGTTCTTGGGAGAGTTGTCGGAACGATCGCAACGCTCCTCCAAGGAAAGCAGAAAGCAACGTTTGCGCCAAATATCGACGGTGGAGATTATGTGGTCGTGATAAACGCATCGTCGGTCGCGGTTACCGGCAGAAAGTTAAAGACAAAGGTCTATACGCAGTATTCTGGGTATCCCGGTGGTCTGCGTGAACAGGTCATGGCAAATGTCTTGAAGCAGAAACCAGCAGATGTTATCAAGCGAGCTGTATCGGGAATGCTTCCGAAGAACAAACTGCGAGACAAGCGAATGACGCGATTATATGTCTATGCAGATGCACAACATCCATTTGCTGATAAGTTTACAAATTAACACATCGTTCCTATGGCAAAAGCAAAAGTAAAATCAACGCAGTATCACGAAGCAGTTGGACGACGAAAGTCTGCCATTGCTCGCGTTCGACTCTATGTGCTTGGTAAAGAGAAATCAACCACGCTTGAAGGGGTCACAGTAAAGGTCGGCGATATCATCGTGAATAGAAAGAAAGCCTCGGAGGTTTTTTCGAGCGCTCATGAAAAAGTTCGATTTCAAGAACCACTTGCACTCACGAACTCACTTGAACGATTCGTCGTATCGGCACATATCACCGGCGGTGGAAGATCAAGCCAGCTTGATGCGTTCATTCATTCTCTTGCCCGTGCGCTTGAGAAGGTGGCAAAAGAAGAGTACCGACCAACGCTCAAGAAGGCGGGACTTCTTACGCGAGATCCAAGAATTCGTGAACGACGAAAGGTTGGAACTGGAGGAAAAGCACGTAGACAGAAGCAATCTCCAAAACGATAATACCCTCACTCAAGTTAGGTATAATAGAGGTATAGTCTATGCCTCAACTGAGCATTATCATCGTTTCGTATAACACTGCCTCGGTTACGATTCAGTGCATTGAGTCCATACTTGCAGCCCAGAAACTCCATCCATGCGATCTTGAAATTCTCGTGGTTGATAACGCATCAACCGATGACTCAGTTCAGAACATTCGTGCACTGAAGCAGCCCTCCATTCGTATTTTTCCCCAAAAAGAGAATCTCGGTTTTGGAAAAGCAAATAATACCGCTCTCGCGCATGCGAAGGGTGAGTTCATTCTATTTCTCAACTCAGATACACTCATTGATTCGCTCGATCTATCATCCGTAATTGAGTATATGCGGACCCACTCTACTGTTGGAGTACTCACCGTCCGCGTACAACTTCAAAATGGAGAACTTGACCCTGCATCACATCGTGGATTCCCAACAATCTGGCGTTCCTTCACCTATTTCTCACGACTCGAAGGTCTCACGCGTTCAGTCCCGGTTCTGAACAGAATGTTTGGTGGGTATCATCTGAGTCACCTCGACAGATCGACGGAACACGAGATCGACTCTCCGAGCGGGGCATTTTTCCTCACGCGAAAAAAAATTCTCGATACAATCGGAGGGTTTGATGAGGATTTTTTTATGTACGGGGAGGATCTTGATCTCGCAAAACGTATAAAGGAGGCGGGGTACCGTATCGTGTTCTACCCGCACCAAACAATCACTCACCTAAAGGGAGTGAGCGGTATAAAGAACTCTGATATAAAACGAAGCACCGCAACCTCAAGATACTTTTACGAAGCGATGAGAATATTTTACGATAAACACTATGCACCGAATCACTCCACGTTGGTTAACACAATTGTGCACTGGGTAATTTCGTTCAAGTCACGACTCGTATGAAAATAGGAATTGATGCTCGACTCATTACACAAACCGGTGTTGGGATCTATACGCGCAACCTTCTCGAGCACCTCGCTGACGTTGCACCGAAAGACTGGGAGCTTGTCGTGTTTATGAGAGCCATCGACCAATCGAAGCTCGCGCTTCCTCAGCGATATCATTTCGTGCAAGCTGATCACCGTTGGCATACGATTTCAGAGCAGATCGGATTCTTGAACCTTCTGAACTCCCAACAACTCGACCTCATGCACTTCACGTACTTCAGTTATCCGTTACTCTACCGAAAGCCCTTTATCTCGACGATCCATGACCTGACACCGGTACTGTTTAAGACCGGAAAAGCTTCGACGAAGTCAGCCGTCGAGTATTATCCGAAGTACTTTGCCATGAAGCAGGTAATTTCCTCCGGAGTGCGGAACAGTCGAGCGGTGATCGTTCCTTCACAGGCAGTAAAAGATCAGGTCACCGCTCATTACGATGTTTCGCCAGAGAAGATTTTTGTAACTCCTGAAGGCATCGATAGGCGATTAGCCACTGCACAGGAGAACCGGTCTCTCGGTGGGAAGTACGACTGGAAATATCTTCTCTATGTCGGGAATTTCTATCCACATAAGAACATTCATCGACTCATTGACGCATTCGCTACGCTCAATACAGAGTATCGATTGATTCTCGCTGGGCCGGCAGACTACTTTGCAGACTCAGTTGAGAAGTATATTAAGACGCACAATCTCGAGGCTCGTGTAGTTATGCATCCAAACCCAACACTTGAAGATCTGGTTTTTTTCTATAAACACGCTCGAGCATTGATTCATCCATCGTTGTCTGAAGGGTACGGACTGACACCAATTGAATCACTCTACTTCGGAACGCCGGTCGTCGCATCGGATATTCCGGTGTTTCGAGAAACGATGGGGTCATCGTTTACGCCATTTGATCCTCATGTGGTCGAGAGCATCGCTTCGGCCCTTCGACGCACCGTTACGACGTCGAAACATTCCATGCGCTCGGTGGTGAGTAAGGATGCATTTCGTATCATGGCAAAAAAGACAGTTGCTGCATATCGATCTGCCCTGGGTATATAATCAATATATGGTAAGCAAAGTCATTCGTCGGATCACCGCGGTACTCCAAGAAACAGAAGTATTTTTGTTGTCGTTGACCGATCTCATACCCTCACATCATCTCCGACGAATGTTTCAGCGGTCATCTGGTGTCAGGATAGGGAAGGGGTCAACGCTCCATATGGGCGTTGTATTCTACAATCCGAAAGGCGTTCAGATTGGCGAGGACTCCGTCATCGGTGAGGGCGCAGTGCTCGACGGTCGAGATACGCTGAAGATCGGAGATCATGTCGCATTCGCATCTGAAGTAATGGTTTATAACTCACAACATGACATTCACGACTCAACCTTTGCAGCAATCACCAAACCTGTTACCATTGAAGACTACGTATTTGTAGGTCCGCGCGCCATCATTCTTCCGGGAGTGACAGTTGGAAAGGGCGCGGTCGTAGCCGCTGGAGCGATTGTCACGAAGGATGTTGAGCCGTTTACGATTGTTGGCGGTGTACCGGCTGTGAAGATAGGCGTGAGAAGGGCGAAGGACTTATCTTACAAACTCGGTAGACCTCGACTCTTCCGTTAATCTTTTGTGCCAACCAAAAATACAGCTCTCCATGGTTTATAGACAGAGTAGAAGAGCTCGTCCTTTACCTCGTTCGATGGATAAGTCACTTTATAGTGGAATCGCGCCTTTGCACCCCACGCAGAGAAGTCTACTTGCTTCGTGACACCTCGCGGGAGTGATGGATCATCTTGATAGGAGGGTTCTGGTGGAGCAGAAACATCCCATACCTCTGCTTTTGAAACCTCAACTTTTCGGCTATCCTTTTTTCCGTATAGACGGAAGTGAACAAGCAGATGTTCCTCATCAACATCTGTCTGGATGAGAATTGCCGCTGGAGTGTCATTTTTTATCTTGAGGTCAACGGTTGGGGAGAACACGGTTGCGTCGAATCCTGGTCCACGATCGTTCTCATAATAGTGAACGCGGTATGCATGAGCGGTCCGTTCAATAATCGGAAGCCCGGTGTTCAACGCAGCGCGAAATAAGGTTGACGAAACCTGGCAGATCCCACCACCATCTCCAAGAACGGTCTTTCCGTTCTGAATGATGTATGCTGGTTGGTATCCGGTCAGCGCCGAGATGTCACCAACAATCTCGTTAAACGAAAACGTCTGACCTTTTGGAATAAGCACCCCGTTAAACTTTGAGGTACCAAGGATTACATTGTGCACCCGGCCAGGGATGGATCCGGTATAGTCCGACTGCCCCTCGCCAATTAACTCTTCAATCCCGAACTGATTACTCTGCGCAAGAGTAACCTCTGGTTTGAGCGTTGTGGTGAGGAGACTGACCATGATATTGCCATTCGATCGTTTGAGTGTCTGGAGCTCCTGCTGTATATCGGTCATAAATCGATCGCTCTGTAGCTTGATGCCATTCTCTTCAGCTCGAAACTCGGTCACACGACCATCTTTGAATGAAAATAGCGCGTTCTTTGCAGGTTTTTCATACGATACCCGTGCGGTCTCAAGAAACTCCTCGACAACAGAGCTATCATAGACCACAGAGGTAGTGAAGTTGTAGCTTCGTATACCAAGCGCTGTGTTGATCTGCTGCATGAGGCGCGAAGGAATATGGGAGACGCGACCAATCAACCATGCCTGCTCAACAACATCATCTACATTGAGGTGCGCGTGTAATATCTGCGCCGAGAATGTTGCGATGGCTTGAGACCGATAAAGAACCGACACAGAGCCTTGTAGCATCGTCTTTGTGTATGCGCCGAGTCGAGCTTTTGCTTCAGAACGTGACAGTCCTTCAACCGAAATTCCCTCTATCGAGACGTGGGGGTAGATGGTATCGCCAACTCGCTGCTCGATGACGAAGATACCTGCAAACAGAACGATTAAAAATACAATAATAACGGTGAGTGCTGCGGTAAAACCATGGAAGAGATGAGACCGCTCACCCCTCTTATTTGGTATCATAAATGTATGGTTGATGATAAAATAAATCCCCAGCCTTTGCAACCTGAGGAGGTTTCGCCACAGATGAGTGCACCGGCTCAGCAAGCGCCTTCAACCCCGCTCACTACGGTTCCTCCAGAACCCCATTCTGATGGAGTATTCCGATCTTTTTTCGTCATTGGCGCGGTACTGGTCTTTATCGTGATATTCGGACTACTGTTTGCGTTTTTTGCGAGAAGATCAAGTTCTCAGGAGAAGGTGAACTTAACCTACTGGGGCGTGTGGGAGGATGCAAACGTCCTTCAGTCACTCATAACTGAGTACCAAAATAACCATAAAAACGTATCGATTACCTATACCAAGATGAGTCCGCAGGACTATCGGGAAAAGCTCATTGCGAGGACGAAGAATGGCAATGGTCCCGATATCTTCAGATTTCATAATACCTGGGTTCCAGAGATGCGAGAGATCATGGCTGTCGCTCCCTCAACCGTTATTACCGCAGCGGACTTCAAAAAGACATTTTATCCCATTCACGCCTCCGATCTGATCATCGCAGATCAGATTTATGGAGTCCCATTGTATGTCGATGGACTCGTGTTGTTTTATAACGATGATCTATTCAAAAAAGCAGGCATTGGAACAGCGCCCGTAAGTTGGGAGGACGTTCTTGATGCGACGGCGAAGATGACCGTTAAAAACCCATCGGGTCAGATTGTTACCTCCGGGATTGCGCTCGGAACGGCATCGAATATTGATCATTTTTCCGATATATTTGGCCTGTTTCTTATTCAAAATGGTGGCGATATCACTCAGCTATCAAAGAACGAGGCGGCAGGCGCACTCGAGAGTTATCGCCGATTCGCTGAGGCAGATGGAGCGAGTTGGGATGAGCAGATGCCAAACAGTGTCCAGGCATTCGCTCAGGCTAAAGTTGCGATGGTGATCGCACCATCATGGGAAGCGATGACGATTAAGTCGATAAATCCCGATCTGTCGTTCAAAGTAGTTCCGGTCCCGGTCATACCAGGGAGCCGATCTGTGTCTGTGGCAACCTATTGGGTCGAGGGAGTTTCGCGGTATAGTAAAAATCAAATCGAAGCCTGGAAGTTCCTCTCCTTTCTTACCGAAAAATCTTCACAGGAGAAGCTGTACGCCGCGCAGTCAAAGGTGCGGTTATTTGGCGGTGCGTATGCTCGTAAGGATCTTGGACAGCTCCTTGCAAGTCATACCTATCTTGGGCCTGTAGTGAAACAGGCTCAATCTGAAGGAGGGCTTCGATCGGTGCCCACCATTGATCGGACATACGATAACGGGCTCAACGATGCGATTGTAGGATATATTCGAAATGCGATCAACGAAACCGCACAAGGTGTATCCTATGAACAAGCGCTTGCGACCGCAGAACAAGGAGTAACGCAGGTGTTAACGAACTTTAGGATGATATCATCATCGTCAAAATAACGTATGAAACTAAATCCATTATCTTTTTTCTCGAAACAACAGAAGGGCTATGTTGGACTTCTCCTCAGAGAACGAGATGCGATTATTATGTATCTACAGGTCGATGCGCAGTCTCAAACACTGTCGATCCTGGACTCTGAAAAATTTACACTCACGAACGGGCTTCAACACCTCACCGATGATGTCGATGACGCACTGTACAAACTCGAGGTTCGTACAAAAAAAACATTCGATGATATCATTTTCTTTGTCTATTCGCACGCCATCGAGACACGTACGCATGAGTTGAAGAAGCCACTGCTCGCAGCGATCAAAGCGTTAGTAAAAAGCATGGAGCTCAAGCCACTCGGCTTCATCGAGGCGCACGAAGCCTATCAGAAGCTTCTCTTTGAGCAGAAACATCAGTCGTATTCCGCGCTGGTCATAGAGTCCGATGCACCTTCACTCTCGGTCTTTGTATACGAAGGAGGGAAACTGATCGAACAGAGCACTGTCGAGAGAAAGCATAGCTTCTTAGCAGATCTTGCCGATGTGCTACGATCACTTCGAGCAGAACGCGAGCTGCCACAGCACATGTTTCTGCTTCCATCACACAGACCAGAAGATTCGGTAGATCTGATCGAGTGTGCGTGGGATAGTCAGTTGTTCAGTCAAGAACCAATCACAAAAATCGTTCAGGAGGATGAGTTAGTTCAGTGTTTAATTCAGGTCTTCGCTGGACAAATTACCGCGCCAGTTCAAAGTCCGGAAGCTCCTCCTCACGGGGATGAAGCCGCGGAGTTTGAGGACGAGTCGGTTGCATACGAGTCTCAACTCCCTGAAGACGTTCGAAGCGTCGAGGAGACTACCGAACGAATGGGTTTTACGATTGGCGGTGGGTCAGGACTTGATACAGAAGAACGCACAGAGCCGATGATCCGACCGACCGGAACTCAGTATGCATTCATTGTACGCCAACGATTCCAAGCGCTCAAGGCTACCACGCTCGCTTTCCTTCGGCGCATACCAGTTCCTGGATCCCGACGTGTCGCGCTCAATATTTCGGTTATCGCGGGAGTCGTACTCATCGTTTCTGCAATATGTATTATGGAGGGCTGGTTTCATAAAGCCACCGTTGTGCTCACGCTCCCTTCAGAGAAGTTGACATTAACGCAAACCTTCACAAACACCGCGATCCCCATTGCAGCTACCTCGGTGAGTAATACGTTTGAAGTTGAAACGGCCGCAACCGGAGTGCGTGATATCGGAGATCCGGCGAAAGGGTCTGTCACGATCTACAATAGCAGCCTCACGCAACAAAAGACATTCTCAAAAGGCACCATTCTTACCTCCTCAAATAACCTCTCGTTTAGCCTCGACTCTGAAGTAAAGGTTGCATCAGCATCAGGAGATGCTTCTGCGATAACATCAGGATCCGCCAAGGTTGGGGTGACTGCTATGGCTATCGGTCCAGACTCAAATCTCTCTTCAGGATCTCGCTTCACCGTCGCGGACGAGTCTTCATCGATCGTGATTGCGAAGAATGAGAGCTCGTTCGCGGGAGGTACAAAACGACAGGTGCAGGTAGTGTCAGACAAAGATATTGACAAGGCGGAGAAGCTCGTAACCGAAGAAGCGAACAAAGCGGTGCTCAAAAACGCACAGCAGAAGACCTCGGGGGGTATCGTGTTAGGCTCACTTACTACACATGACGTAGTCACGAAAACACTGAGTAACAAAGCTGGTGAAGGAGCAACTTCCCTTACCATGAAGGCAACGGTCGAGTCGCAGTATTACACGGTGAAGGACAGCGATGTAAAAAAAGCACTGTTGGCGATTTTTACGACGAAAAAAAAGAAAGACCTTACCATCGCCGAGAAGCAAATTTCATACCGTATCATTCAAGCGAAACAGAAGGATGATGTTGTAACGTTGAGTCTAACCGCAACTGGACACGCTGTCCTACCGGTTCAGGAGGCAGAGATTGCACAGTCACTTACTGCAAAGTCTACGGAGGCAGCTGTTAATGTGGCAAAAACGAAGTTTCATGCGCAGAGTATGGAGTACTCAGTCGAACATCCACTCGGCTTCGTTCAGACGATCATGCCGATCATTCCCCAGAATATTACGATTAGACTCCAGTATCATTAGCACAGTATGGCTCTCTATCGGTACGTAAAAGACACGCATCCTCAGGTTCGTCAATATGTCCAATGGGTCTCATACTGCGCTCTTGCGTGTGGGATGTTACTGCTGTTTTGGGCATTCTACCCGATCATTTCATTCGAAATTTATTCACGATTTTTTTTGTCACGATCGATCACCTCTCCTACACCGCAGACAATGGGCGAAAGCACAGAGGGATTTAGTAGGAATGTGCTTGGAAGTAGTACGAAGTACTCAAACAACCTGCGCGACTTTACACATGCGAGCATTTGGTTTCCTTCTGCTGCAAAGGTGGTTAGTACTGCATCGTTACCATCTCAGGAGTATAGCATTGCGATTCCAAAACTGAATATTTCGGATGCAAAGGTCAAGCTCGGCGGGGAAGATCTGTCGCAGAGTCTCGTTCACTACCAACCAGTCTCGTTACCTGGCACGGTCGGGAACACCGTGATTTTTGGTCATTCCACGCTTCCGCAGCTGTACAACCCAAAGGACTATAAAACGATTTTTACCTACCTACCATCTCTGACCGAGGGTGATGTAATACGAGTTACCGTTCAGAATACAGAGTATGAGTATCGTGTAAAAAACATGTTTGTGGTAAAGCCAGACCAGGTTTCGGTGCTTGATCAAGTAAACGATCGCTCGATACTTACGCTCGTCACATGTGTGCCTCCGGGCACCTACTGGAATCGACTCGTTGTTCGTGCTGAGCTGCAAACAAGCAATGATACCTCACTCTGATACTATATTCACTTATTTAGCTTCAATTAAGGTCGAATAGTTACTGAAATCCGAACCTGAAATGAAGAATTTTAGCTTCAAACTACCTTGAATTTAGCTTCAGTTCGTGGTATAATTTGCGGATGAAATTGATTTACTATATCCTCTATGGATTGATCAACTTTTTCATCCTCATTGGTGATGTAACTCGATTCATTCTTACGCTACCATATCTCTTTCTTCGCTTTCTCGGACTGTACTTTATTCGGGCCATCATCAGAGTTGCTTCAGTCCTTTGGTCGCTGAGCTCAAGATTTCCTATGCCTACGTTTCGATTCCGAAAAAAAAAGCGATACACGAAACTGAAGGGTCAGTATCGCGTGCGAGACTCGTACGATTTGTCCTTCCTGAAACTTCGTTACTTTGTGTATGGATTTCTCGTTGCGGGCCTACTCTCGATTGGGTACCAATCATATGTACTGGTTCGATCGCTTCCTTCACCGAGAAGTATCGGTAAGGTTAACTACGCGCTCTCCACACATCTCTACGATAGAAATGGAAAATTACTCTACGAGTTTTATCGTGAGCAGAACAGAACACCGATCAAACTGAACGAGTTGCAACCGTATGTATATCAAGCCACCATCGCGATTGAAGATAAGAATTTCTTTAGCCACAACGGTGTCTCTCTCATTGGAGGTGTCGGAAGAGCATTGAAGGAATTTGTCGTATCGAGTCAGGTGCAAGGTGGATCAACAATCACACAGCAGTTGGTTAAAACAGCACTCCTTACACCGGAGCGAACTGTGGAACGAAAGGTAAAGGAGATCGTTCTTGCATTATGGACAGAGCGACTCTTCACCAAGCAGCAGATACTCGAAATGTATCTGAATCAGGTTGCATACGGTGGATCGTCGTATGGGATTGAGGAAGCAGCTCGTTCGTACTTTGGAAAATCCGCTCGCACCCTTAGTGTCAGTGAAGCAGCATTACTCGCCGGACTCCCTCAGGCACCATCTGTGTACTCACCTTTCGTTAACCCTTCATACGCACTCAACAGACGTAACGACGTACTGAAGAAGATGTATGAGCAACGGTTCATTTCGAAGGAACAGTATCAAGCCGCACAAGAGGAGAAGTTGCCGGTGTTTACACAGACAACCGCTATCCATGCGCCACACTTTGTCTTTTACGCAAAGAGCGAACTCGAGAAAAAGTTTGGCATTCGAACCGTTGAAGAGGGTGGGTTGAGTGTGACAACCTCCCTCGACCTGACGATTCAAGATCAAGTACAGCGCATTCTTCAAGAGGAGCTGGTCAAGGTTGCAAATCTGAACGTTACTAACGGCGGCGTGTTGGTAACAAAACCATCAACAGGCGAAATTTTAGCAATGGTAGGATCATCTGATTATTTTCAAGAACCAAATGGGGCATTCAACGTTACTACGGCGCTTCGACAACCAGGAAGTTCGATTAAGCCGCTTATGTATGCGACCGCACTCGAGAGCGGTGTTACTGCGGCAACCACCATTGACGACTCACCGGTAGTATTTCGGATTTCACACACAGAGTCCTATCGACCGGTGAACTATGATGGTAGATTTCATAGTAAGGTCACGGTTCGATCAGCGTTAGCAAATTCGTACAATATCCCTGCAGTTCGTACGCTCAATTCAATTGGTGTCGATCGATTCATCGATAAAGCGTCACTCATGGGTATCTCGACTTGGTCAAACAGAGATCGATATGGATTGTCATTAACGCTGGGTGGTGGTGAGGTTACGATGATCGATATGGCCAAAGCCTATGGTGTGTTTGCAAATGTCGGTTCTCGAGTTGAGACAGATCCATTTATTCGTGTAACCAGCATCGAAGACAGGTCCTTGTACGAGCCCGGTGCACGACGGGTTCCGGTTCTCAATGAGGGATCAGCATTTATTATTTCCGATATTCTTTCGGACAATATCGCTCGTCAACAAGCATTTGGTCCTGGCTCACAGCTTGAAATACCAGGGTATAAAGTTGCGGTGAAGACCGGAACTACGGATAGTAAAAAGGATAACTGGACCATTGGGTATACTCCCGAGTTCTTAGTTGTGGTCTGGGTCGGAAATAATAACAACACACCGATGAATCCGGCCCTTGCATCGGGTGTTACCGGCGCTGCACCGATCTGGCACAGAGTGATGGAGTATCTGCTGACTAATTATGGATCAAAAAACTCTTGGTTTACGAAGCCTGACTCTGTCATTGGAAAGCCATGCTACGCGGGGAAGGTAGAGTACTTTGTCTCCGGGACAGAGAATAGTGTTGCCTGTAGAGCTTCGGTCATTTCACCAACGCAGACTCCTTAGTGAGCAGATTCAATTTTTGAAAAGCCGACAAACGGCTGGAGTGCCTTTGGTATGAGTACCGATCCGTCCTCCTGTTGATGATTCTCCAGGAGCGGAATAAGAATTCGTGGAGAAGCTGCTGCAGTATCATTTAGTGAAAAACAAAACTCTGTTTTATTGTCCGATGTTCGGTACCTCGTATTGAGTCTGCGAAGCTGAAAGTCTCCCATGATTGAGTTCGACATTGTTTCTCCATACCCATTTCGCGATGGCATCCAGGTTTCGGTGTCATACTTGAGGATCTGAGGTTCACCCATGTCGCCGGTACACATTCTGAGAACGCGATATGGAAGCTCTAACGCTTGTAAAATTTCCTCAGCGTTCTGCTGAAGAAGCTCGTGCATCTGAATTGCTTCCGCAACGTCGTTCTTCATAATAACCACTTGTTCTACCTTCATAAACTCATGAACTCGATACAGTCCTTTCGTGTCTTTTCCGTATGATCCCGCTTCCTTACGATAACATGGTGAGAGGGTTACGTATTTTTTCGGTAGTTCCTGCTCGGTGAGCGTCTCGTTTGCATGGAATGCGGTAACCGCGACTTCTCCAGTGCCGGCTAGGTAGGCATCGTCATCGTTGAGTTTATAGACATCTTGCTGTCCCCAGGGAAACTGTCCTGAGCCGAACAATGTGAACTCCTTTACAACCGATGGTGCAGTGAGTGGCGTGAAACCCTTTTTGATGAGGGTTTGAAGAGCGAACATCAGCACCCCAAAATGAAGCTGTGCAAGTTGACCTTTCAGAAAGTAACCTCGAAATCCAGAAACCTTAGAGCCACGTTCCATCTCGAGGAGGCCGAGATTCTTGCCTAACTCTTCATGTGACTTTGGAGTGAATGTGAACGACGGGGTAGTTCCCCACTTTTTAATCTCAACATTACTGGTTTCATCCGCTCCTACTGGGACGACATCAAGGGGAACATTTGGAACCTGCAAGAGGAGAGGAGTGAGCTGTTCGGATACGTGCGTCTCATCTTGTTCGAGTGTTCTCAGTTCTTCCTTGATCTGCTTACCTCGTTCGATATCCTTACTCTTTGCTACGGTGTTTCGTTCTTGTCTGAGAAGCTGAATCTTATGATGGAGCTCTTTTCGCTGATCATCGAGCGCGATAATTTGATCGATGTCGACCACCCGATTCTTATTTTTCGCTGCTTCTTTTACTTTTTGCGCGTTGTTTCGAATATAGTCTGTTGAAAGCATAGCTAATTGTACCAATTCTTTAACTGTTCGGAGAGTTGTTTAACGGCTTGGTAACGATGATTGATTATGTCATGTTCTTGTGGTGTTAGGTGGAGGTAGTTTTTTTTGAACCGATCTACATTGAATACCGATCGATACGGATATCCATGCATTCTCTCCAACACCGGTGCTTCAGAAATAAAGCCACGAACTTCAGCGGAGGAGTAATCTCGATGACCGGTTTCTGGGTCGATAAAATAAAGCGTCGTCACAAACTCTGCTCCTCGATGTGCGCTCGGAACATTCTTCATTCTGTGGAGACAGTATTCGATCAATTCCTCATCGCTCGAAGGCCTGCCGAGCCAACGATTAGATCGAATACCAGGTTCGCCCGAAAGTGAATCTATCATGAGACCACCATCATCGGCGAGCGTCGGGATATGAGAGAGCTTCGCATAGTACTCTGCCTTAAGTTGTGCATTTTCCAGAAACGTTGTACCGACTTCTGGTGGAGCGGTAGTGATTCCGAGCGTTGAAAGCGATAAGACTTCGATCGAAGGAAGGAGTTGATGGATCATCTCACTGAGTTCTTGTTGTTTCGCGGGATTATGAGTGGCTATGAGAATCTTTTTCACGGTTTAAGTGTAGCTTTCTCCTGGATTCGTGACAAGAATGTTATGCGGATGGCTCTCGGTGAGTGATGCCTGCGTGATTTGAAGAAAGTGTGCCTTTCGTTGCAGCTCAGTGATCGACCGAACACCCACGTAATACATACCTGATTTTATTCCTCCAATTGCTTGATCGAGCACATTCTTTACTGTTCCTTTTACCGGAACCATACCTTCCACGCCTTCAGCAACGAGTACTTTATCACCGTAGTTTTTTCCGTGGAACTCGTCCTCGGACTTAATTTTTGCACCATCCTTCATAGCTCCAACCGACCCCATCCCTCGATAACTCTTAAAGAGATACGTTTGTTTCGGTTTCGGGCCGATGATGCTCTTGAATCGTGCGGGGATGTGTTCTGGACTGAGGTGGTACAGTTTTCCGGGGGCTTCTTCGCATGAGGCAAAAAAACTACCCATCATGCAGCACGATGCTCCTGCGGCAAGGGCTTTTGTCATATCCCCCGAGTACTTGATTCCCCCATCAGCAATGATCGGAGTCTTTGTTCTTTTTGCTGCACGTGTTACATCGAGGAGAGCGGTGATCTGGGGAACTCCCATTCCCGAAACAATTCTCGTTGTGCAGATTGCGCCTGGTCCCATACCAACACGAAGGCAGTCAGCACCGGCGGCAATTAGAGCACGGGCACCTTCGTAGGTAGCAATGTTGCCCGCCATGATGTCGAGCTGAGGATACGTTCGTTTTAATGATCTCAGGACGCGGAGAAGTGCTTTTGTATACCCGTGTGCACTGTCAAGACAAATAAGATTTGCTCCAGCACGCAGTAACGCGCGAACTCGTTCTTCATATCCTTGACTTACACCGATCGCTGCACCTACAAGAATATGTTTTTTTGATACCTTTGAAACTTCATCTGCTTGCCGATCTACGGTAAGATTGCGGTGAATAATACCGAGACCACCGAGTTCACCAAGCCTTACCGCGAGTGAACTTTCGGTCACGGTGTCCATCGGTGCGGAGATAAATGGGATAGAAAGCGTAATTTTTTTTGTAAGTTTTGTAGAGAGGGTTATCGACGATCGATCGAAGTTGCTGTAACCGGGCACGAGTAAGACATCGTCGAATGTGATGCCAGTAGAAAGTGAATGGAGGACCATAGTACATTATAGAGATCCCTTTTTAATTTTCAAGAATATTTGATGATTGCATTTTATTCCTTCTCTGCTAGACTATTTACCGAATTATGAAGAAGGGGGATGACATTACTGGTAACGATATCATATCGTTGTCGCAGTTTGATAAAACTACCGTCCAACTCATTCTCAAACGAACCGATAAAATTCTTCAGCTCATGAAGAAAAATAAGTGCAGCGATGTACTTAAAGGGAGCGTCATAGCGCTCCTTTTTTTTGAGCCTTCGACGCGTACCTTTAACTCATTTTCAAGTGCGGCTCAGCGGCTGGGAGCCGGGATCATTAGTCTTCGAGATCTTTCTATGTCTTCAATGGTGAAAGGAGAAACGCTTGAAGATACAACCCGGATTTATAGCGGTTATGCCGATGCCATCGTTGTACGAGGACCAGAACAAGGAACGGCGCAGCGGGTTGCGGATGCGGCAGATGTACCGGTCATTAATGCCGGGGATGGTGTCGGGGAACACCCCACACAGACATTCCTCGATCTCTATACCATCCAGAAAAAGTTTGGAAGACTGAGTTCGCTCAGAGTAGCGATGGTCGGCGATCTCTTGAATGGTCGTACCATTCACTCGCTTATTCGTGGACTTTCCTACTATCCACGGAATACCGTTTACCTCCTTGCTCCAAAGAAGCTCCGTCTCAAAAAAGAGCTTATCAAAGAAGTTGGAGATCGTATCACGATTGTCGAGATCGACTCAATTCGTGAGCTACCCACAGATATGCATGTCTGGTACTGGACACGAATTCAGAAGGAACGATTTTCGTCAAAACAGGAATATTTGAAACTGAAAGATTCGTTCATCCTTACCCCTCACGTGCTTAAGGAGCGAGGAAATTCTAAGATGATTATTATGCATCCACTTCCTCGCGTAAACGAGATTCCATATGAAATCGACAATGACCCAAGAGCATATTACTTTCAGCAGGCGAGGAATGGACTCCTTGTTCGAATGGCTCTGCTGTCGCTGGTACTCGGAAAGAGAATGAGGTGATCGATATGAATGGGAGACTATCGTTGAAACATGGACCAACCCTTGAGGGTCGCTCGTTTGGCTATCAAGGAGCCATTGCCGGAGAGGTTGTGTTTGCAACTGGTATGACTGGCTATCCGGAGGCATTTACCGATCCGTCATTTGCCGGACAGATATTAGTTATGACGTACCCTCTGATTGGTAATTATGGGGTACCAGATAGAAGATACTGGGAATCTGATCGTCTTCACATCGCTGGACTCATCGTTTCGACCTATAATGAGACGCCATCGCACTATGCTTCCCGACAGACACTGAGTGAGTGGCTCGTTCGAGGGAAGGTTCCGGCGCTCGAGGTGAAAGATACTCGACTGCTCACAAAATTGATTCGTGAGCAGGGAACAATGCTTGGAAAGATCGAACACGCGCAGAATGGAACAGCATTTGAAGATCCAAACCTCACAAACTTAGTAGCACGAGTATCTCAGAAGAATGTTACCTATGAAGGTAGGGGAACAAAGACGATCGTTCAGATTGACTGTGGAACGAAACGGAATATAACTCAGTGTTTTATAAAGCGTGGAGTACGTGTCATTACCGTCCCATGGAATATGAATCCCCTATCGCTTCACGAGAGATTTGATGGCGTACTCATCTCGAATGGTCCTGGCGATCCAATGATGGCAACAGAAACCGTTAAAATTGTAACAACCCTGTTTCAAAAGAGAATTCCGATGCTTGGTATCTGTCTGGGGAACCAAATCCTCGCGCTCGCCGCAGGAGGGAAGACAAAGAAAATGAAGTTCGGACATCGTGGACAAAATCAACCCTGTGTTCTCGTTGGCACCAATACATGTTATCTAACCACGCAAAACCACGGATTTATGGTGAGTAAACTTCCGATCGGATTTAAGGAATGGTTTCGAAACAGCAATGATCAATCAAATGAAGGAATTATTCACACAAAACTTCCCATTATGTCAGTACAGTTCCATCCAGAAGCAAATCCTGGACCGGTCGATACCGAGTGGATCTTCGATTTCTTTATCTCAAAATTATGAAAAAAATACTCGTTCTCGGAAGCGGCGCGTTGAAAATTGGTCAAGCAGGCGAGTTTGACTATTCAGGATCTCAGGCGATCAAGGCATTCAAAGAAGAGGGTCACCAGGTTGTGCTGATGAATCCAAACATTGCTTCATTCCAAACCTCTAAGGAGCTCGTGGAGACGGTGTATTATCTACCCATCAATGACCATTTTGTTGAAGAGGTGATTAAGAAAGAGAAGGTTGATGCGATAGCACTTTCATTTGGTGGTCAGACAGCACTTAACTGCGCTCTCAGTCTTGAAAATAAAGGAGTATTTAAGAAGCATAATGTTGAGGTCCTCGGAACATCCATTCGCTCAATTCGGATTTCTGAAGATCGTAAGTTGTTTGCACAACATCTCCACAAACTCAAAATTCCAACTCCGAAGAGCGTAGCTGTTTCGACGATCAAAGCTGCACTGCGAGCCGCCGATAAAATCTCGTATCCCGTTATGGTGCGAGGAGCCTTCTTGCTCGGTGGTCAAAAGTCAGGAGTTGCACATAATCGAGAAGAACTGCTCACAATCGCAAAAGAAGCATTTTCATTTGCATCTCAGATACTCGTCGAGCAGTATCTTCATCACTACAAAGAAATCGAATATGAGGTAGTCCGCGACAAAGATGATAACTGCGTGGCGGTATGCAATATGGAAAACTTTGATCCACTGGGTATTCACACCGGCGACTCGATTGTTGTTGCGCCGAGCCAAACACTCAATAACTACGAGTATCATCATCTTCGTGCTATTGCTATCCGTATCGTTCGAAGCCTCAATATCGTTGGTGAGTGTAATGTTCAGTTTGCGCTCGCGCCACGACCCAAAAACGGTAAGGAAATTGAGTACTATGTGATTGAACTCAATCCTCGACTTTCCCGTTCCTCAGCGCTCGCTTCAAAGGCGTCCGGATACCCGCTTGCGTACATTGCTGCAAAGTTGATACTCGGGAGATCGCTCATCGAGATCGAGAATAAAGTTACACTTGTTACAAAGGCGTTTTTCGAACCAGCACTTGACTACATCGTTGTAAAACTTCCTCGATGGGACTTTGAAAAGTTCAAAGGTGTTGAAAATAAACTGGGCTCAAGTATGAAGTCTGTCGGCGAGGTGATGGCAATTGGAAGAACGTTTGAGGAAGCAATTCAGAAAGCAGTGAGAATGCTCGATCTTGGGCGCGATGGCATCACCGACTATCGACGCCCAAAAACAACAAAGGAACTTCTTCATCATTTGACCGCTCCAACCACTCGTCGACTCTTCGCTACTGTCGATGCACTGAAGCGAAACTATACCGTCAAGCAGCTGTATGCACTCACCGGTATTGATCCATGGTTTCTGTATCGACTGAAAAATATCGTTGAGCATGAACGAGAGTTAAAGCGTCATCATGGAAAGGTAGCGTACCGACCATTCCTGCTTACCCTCAAGCAGATTGGCTTCTCTGATCGACGCATCGCATGTAGCGTGAATAAAACGCCACACGATATTCGAATGCTTCGAAGAAGACTGAAGGTTCTCCCCTCGATATTCCAGATCGATACCTTAGCAGGCGAAGTTCCCGCAAAAACAAATTATCTCTATGTAACCTACAACGGAAATCATCATGATGTTGAGCCAATTCGAACCAAATCGGTTATTGTGCTCGGTTCTGGACCATACCGAATCGGCTCATCGGTCGAGTTTGACTGGAGCTGTCTCCACACGACGCTGCAGTTCCAGAAATATGGAAAGAAGACAATTATCATTAACTGCAATCCGGAGACCGTATCAACCGACTACGACATGTCAGATCGCCTGTACTTTGAAGAGCTCTCGGATGAACGTGTCTGCGATATTTATGACTTTGAACAATCACAAGGTGTCGTGGTGTCGGTTGGTGGACAAGCGCCACATAATATCGTACGAGCACTTCACGAACATCATATTCCAATTATTGGGACACAGCCGAAACAACTTGATCTCGTCGAAGATCGAACAAAGTTTTCCGCTCTTTGCGACCGACTTGGAATCCAACAGCCTCCTTGGCGTAAAGTCGACACCATGAAAGGAGCAATTGCCTTTGCTGAAAAGGTTCGGTACCCAGTACTCATCAGACCATCGTATGTACTTTCTGGAGCGGCCATGAATGTCTGCAATAATGAACAAGAACTACGAACGTATATCGCAAAGGCAACTCTCATTAGCAAAGAACATCCCATTGCAATATCGAAGTTTTATACTCATGCGAAAGAGATTGAACTTGATGGGGTAGCCCAGAATGGTGAGATTCTTATCTCAGCTCTGAGCGAACATGTGGAAGATGCGGGTGTACATTCAGGAGATGCGACCATTGTATATCCCGCTCAACGAGTCTATCTCTTGACCGAGAAGCGAGTCATGGCGGCAGCTGAAAAGCTCGTTAAAAAATTACAGATTACTGGGCCATTTAACTTCCAGTTTCTCGGACTCAGTAGCGACGTCTTTATTATCGAGATGAATGCGCGTGCTTCACGAACGTTTCCATTCATTTCTCGTGGTACCAGGGTCAACTTCGCCAAACTTATTGTGGATGCGTACTTCAACAAAGGGAAAAAGCTACAAGTAAGCTACCCAAATCATGTTCTCGTGAAGGCTGCCCAGTTTTCATTCAGTAAGTTATCTGGCGCCGATCCGGTTCTCCATGTTGAGATGGCTTCAACCGGTGAAGCTGCCACATTCGGTGATGATGTATACGAAGCATTCTATAAATCTATTCTGAGCGTAGGGGAGCGAGCGCCTCGAAAGGGAGCATTTCTTACGGTGAACGGCATCGAAAACAAAATGTCGCTATTCTCTACTGCATTTAGACTTCAACAGATGAATGTCCCGTTATATACCACGAGAAATACGCACCGTTTTCTCAAGGAGCATGGCATCAAGACGACAAAGATCTATAAGATACAAGACCTTAATCAACCGAACATACTTACGTTGTTTGAGCAGCGTAAGGTGGATATGGTAGTTTGCGTAACAGATGTAAATACAAAGAAAGATCTCGATGACCACGTCGAGATGAGAAGAGCGGCGGTCGATTTTAATGTACATATTATTACCAATCTTCGAAAGGCGCAGCTGTTTGTAAAGGCGATCCATGAGAAAAGAATTGAGGACCTGAAGGTGAAGCCACGACACGAGTATGAACAGTAAGCGTAAGCTCCTTACTCTTCCGGGTCTCATAGATATCCATGTACATCTTCGTGAACCGGGACAAACGCACAAGGAAGACTTTGCTTCTGGCACCATGGCTGCACTCGCTGGAGGGTTCACGATGGTTCTCGATATGCCAAATAATCTTCTTCCAATCACATCAAAACACTCACTAGATATGAAGATCACTGCAGCCAGGCGAACGACAGCGTGTGATCTCGGATTTTATTTTGGTTCATTGGGGGATAACACAGCGGAGTTCAAAAAAGTATATAAGCGCGTTACCGGGCTTAAGCTCTATCTTAATCAAACAACCGGTGGGTATATCATAGATACGTCAAAAATGAAGGCGATCTACCGAGCATGGCACCGACTTACCAAGACAAAGCCTATTTTACTTCATGCCGAGGACGATGTTATACCGGAGGTTACAGAAGTTCTGTCTGCGATTAAGCACCCAACTCACATCTGTCATGTTTCATCAGAGAAGGAGTTATCTGCAATTATCAGGGCGAAGAAGAATGGGCTCCCGATAACCTGCGGTGTTTGTCCTCACCACCTGTTTCTCAACCGAAACGATGAAAAAAAACTCGGTGCATTTGGTCTCATGAAACCCTCATTGAAAACCAAACGAGACCAGAAGTTTCTTTGGAAGAATCTCGATTACATCGATGTGTTTGAGTCGGATCACGCCCCCCACACCAAGCAAGAGAAGCGATCAAAGGTCCCACCATTTGGTGTACCCGGATTAGAGACAACACTCCCACTCCTTCTGACGGCAATGGATCAAAAGAAGATCACGCTTCAACAAATTATTGAGCGCTGCTACACAAATCCGCTTCGTATTTTTCATCTTCCCGAACAAAAGCAAACCCGTATAGAGGTTGAGAGACGTCCATACACTGTCCGAGGATCGAAACTCTACACAAAGTGTGGATGGACTCCGTTCGAAGGTTGGAAACTACAGTATCGTGTGCTGAGCGTAACTCTTCGAGGCAGGCAGGTCTACGGTATGTCTACAAAACCAGCGATGAGAACCGGAAGGGTTATTTCTTCAGATACTGCTTAATCTGGAACGCAAGCCTTGGATTCCACATCGCACCTGTCGCGCTCATTACAGCATCTGCGCCGGCTCTCCGATATTGAACATAATCCTGTGGTGACGTTACCCCGCCAACACCTGTAATTGAAAATCGATACTTCTTCTTCGATCGAATAGCATGGAGTCTCTTCACCATGTCGAGTCCTGCCCACTTTATACCGGCGCCACATACGCCGCTCTTTAAACGATTCGCACCCGGAAGAGCCTGATCGCCGTCTTTATCGATAATGGTGCCTTGAAGTGTATTGATCGCGGCAATATCATTCGCGTATGCGTTTGCGATCTCAGCAAATTTTCGGAGCTGTTTCTCATCACGATAGTAGCCAATCTTTAGTACAAGTGGCGTATTGCCAATTGCTTTGCGAATTCCCCGAGCGATTTTTTCCGTCACCTCGAGGTTGTAGCACACAAGTCCTTCGTTACCGACGTTCGGACAGGAGAGATTTGCCTCGAGTATTTTTGCACCGGTTTCTTTTGCGAGTCGCGCAGCGAGAATGTAGTCGTCAATGAACTGTTTCTCTGTTTGACGAGGTCGTACCGTACCCATAAAGCTCATGATCATAACCTGTCCTTTTCCAGCCGCTTTTACCGCCTTCGCTGCATCTCGCTGCCAGATCTCTGGAGTTCGCGATGGCACGCCAAATGAGTTGGTGATAGAAATAGGTGTCCGATATTCGTGGTCTCCAAGAAGTTTCCGATCTAATTTTCGTAGTGTAAGGTTCTTACCGGAGAAGTGAACCGAGAGGATGTTGGGAAATGGATGACACGGATAGATATCGGTTCGCACTGTTTTATAGACAACAATGTCGTATCCCATGTTGAATGCTGCTGCTACATACTTGCTATTCAGAACCGGCCCTGCAGGAATTCCGAACGGAAGATAAACGGGTTGTGAGAGGAATGAATATGTTGGTTCTGTTCGTTCCTTGCGGGCTGTCGCAGACTTAAAACTTCCGAACGGCCCGCGCTTATAGTTCTCCTCATAGGATTTATTCGGATCGTAGAAAAAATCGCGTGCCATATCGCCCACAATCGTACATCATTCTGTACAATATGGCAATGACATTTCAGAAGAAGCTGCAGACTGCAATCAAACGAAATAACTCACTTCTCTGTGTTGGTCTTGACCCACAGCAGAAACCGTTGTTCTCATTTTGCAAAAAGATTATCGATCAGACAGGTGATCTTGTATGTGCGTATAAACCTAACTCAGCATTTTTTGAAGCACATGGCGATCTGGGTATACGCGAGCTTCGTAAGACCATTGCATATATTCATACGAAGTTTCCATCAGTTCCGGTGATACTCGACGCAAAGCGAGGAGATATTGGGAGCACTAA
>CAZHVF010000006.1:36822-38705 GCA_964535635.1 uncultured Gammaproteobacteria bacterium
CAACGGAACTCAAGACTGTGAGAAGAATCGTCGGCGACGATATGTTCATCCTTGTTCCTGGCATCGGCGCGCAAGGAGGAGATTTGAAGGCTACATTGAAGGCGGGGCTCAACACAAAGAAATCCGGACTGATTGTTAACTCCGCGCGTGGGATTATATTCGCAAAAAACCCACGTGATGAAGCAGTGAAGTTACGCGATGCGATAAACAGCTACCGCTCAAAAGCACTTCGTTAGACAACGCGTTTGATTCGGTTTACGACCTTCTT
The DNA here is from genome assembly GCA_964535635.1 of uncultured Gammaproteobacteria bacterium. Taxonomy (GTDB): domain Bacteria; phylum Patescibacteriota; class Microgenomatia; order UBA1406; family GWC2-37-13; genus CAZLQR01. Next base: position 37,091 of record CAZHVF010000006.1, read on the forward strand.
CACGCCAAACTCAAGTATAAGATCGGCGGCTTTCGGCCCAAACTCCTTGCCGATGAGAATTTGATAGAACGCCTTAAACACCTCTTTAGCTTGGAGATTATTTTCTTTGAGGATACCAAAGATGATGTTTTGGAGGTCCTCCCGCTCGGTCGACCGTGTCGCCTTGAGCTGTGCGAGTAGTAGCTTAAGGAATGTTCGTTGACTCTCGGTGAAGGCAAGGCCGTCAGGTATGGCATCGAGGAACTCAAGCTTATCGGCATCTTCTGCGTATTCCTTCACAAATACCTCTGCAAATACAATTCGTTCCTCAAGTATTTCACGCTCAGCATCGTTTAAGGGTCCACCTTTTTGCTGCTCAAAGAACAGGAGCATATCAGCGCGTGTCTTGAGTAAGTTTACGATGGTTCGGAACCGAGGAAGGAAAAGACGAGTCTTCGAAAGTGGACGAACCTGTGACAGTTGAGCAATTCTCGCAAGATCCGTGAGAACCTCGCCCGGCTTACCGTCCGGAATCTTGCTCTCAATCTTATCAAAATATGCGTTCATACACCGATCGTATTCATCAAAAAGATTGGGAATAGTGTCGCCGTATGGATTAAAGTCAATTGAACGCTCAATGGGAGTTCTCACGAGGAGGAACCGAAGAATATCCGGAGGGAGTATTGCCGATGCTTCACGGGCGGAGGTACCAACACCTTTCGATGATGACATCTTTGCTCCACCGATGGTAAACCATTCATATGCTGGAGCATACGGAGGGTGGTACTCGAGCGCCTGAGATGCGATTGCGGACGATAGGTCGTACGATCCACCAGCAGACATATGGTCCTTCCCTGAACCTTCAACCGTAATCCCGATAACCTTCCAATGAGCTGGCCAGTCGACCTTCCAGTGGAGCTTTCCATTTCCGTCAAATGGGCTCGTCTGTCCTTCGTGTCCACATCCTTGTGCCCATGCTACCATCTCGGGTCGGCAGGTATATGTTACCTTCTCACCATCCCAAGCGGTGACCGTTGTGGTGCCAACCTTTCCACATTTTTCGCAGATGACCTGGAACGGATACCAGTTATCTGGTCTCGCTGCCTTCGAGATAGACTGATAGAGATTCCGAATGACCTCTGCTTTATCGAGCGCGAGTCGGATCACATCATTCATTCTTCCTGAAAGATACAGTTCACTTGACCAGATAATCTGTGGATGACAGTTGATCGATTCAAAGACGCCGATAAACTCCTTTGCATAGTACTCACCGAAGTTCTCAAATCCTGGTTCCGGTGATGGAATCTTAAAGAGCGGCATACCGGCATACTGTTCCCATTTTTCATAATCAAGATAAGAGGGGATAGCGTCCATCTGATCCATGTTGTTGATCACATACGAGAACTGCACATCATCATCTTGTTCAGAGAAAGCTTTATAGAGTAGATCATGTATGACAACGCCACGAAGTGCGCCAACATGGACACGCCCCGAGGGTGTTTTCATGTCGTCGATCCAGACATGTTCTAACCCAAGTTCTCTGATTTTTTTTACTTCTCGATCAACCCAGATCATATGTTTTGTTCGGTTGTAAAACGAAGATCTGTTGTGAGTCTCACCCCAAATCCGCGTACAT
>CAZHVF010000007.1:0-35982 GCA_964535635.1 uncultured Gammaproteobacteria bacterium
TTCTTTACATACGACTGAGTGATTCCCTTTTTCTTTTCCTCCTCAAGTTGATAGAGTTTTCCCAAAAGGAGTTCCATCGCGATCTCCCTATTCTGCATCTGTTGCCGTTCGGTCTGCGCCGTAACGGTGATTCCGGTTGGTTTGTGAATAAGTCGAACCGCAGTTGCAACCTTATTCACATTTTGTCCTCCATGACCTCCAGCTCGGTAGAACTGCCACTCAAGATCGCTCTGATTGATCTTCACTTCGTATGCATTAATATGAGGAAGAACCACGATCACGCAGGTTGAGGTATGGATTCTCCCTTTTCGTTCGGTGTCCGGAATCCGCTGAACACGGTGCACGCCGGTCTCATGTTTATAGAGTTGAAATGCATTTTCACCTTTTATCCGCACTACATTTTCTTCCATGTAGTGGAATTTAAAACCATGTCGTTCTGCAAATCGGATATAGGAAAGCAGAAGCTCCTTCATCCAGAGTTTGGACTCATCCCCACCGACACCAGGGACCGCCTCGATAATAACGATGTTTGGATCAACGTTCATATAGTTCTATTATTTTGAAAGAAACTGCGCGAGTAGATCGGCTGGAGAAAGAACCGTCTGCTCCTGCGTCTTCATGTTTTTTAGTTTTATTTTATTTTGTCTAAGTTCTTCAGGTCCGGCAATAATGACGAATGGGATACCGGTGCGATCAGCATACTTGAGCTGTTTGTCTAGTTTCTTGTCCTGATCGGGATAAACCTCGACTGGAACTCCAGCTCGACGAAGTTGCGTTGCAATCTCGAGTGACCTATTGATTGTTTCCCGGTTGAAGACGGTTACAAGAATTGTTGATGGTTTTGACTTCAAATCTGGTAGGACACCTTTCTCCGCTAGGAACGACATCAACACGGTGTCTGAAATTGCAAAGCCAACTCCGGGAATAGCCATTCTACTGTTCATATCGGAGATTAAATTATCATACCTACCACCACCAAGAAGTGTCGTTCGTCCTTGTTCCCCACGCTTCTTTATCTCGAATACGAGCCCAGTGTAGTAATCGAGACCGCGTGCGACAGTAAGGTCCACGGAACAGTACTGTTCCACACCAAGTTGTGTAAGCATCGAAAACAACTGTGTGAAGTATTCGTTCTCGGAAATATCGACCGGTGTTGAAATGAGTTTACGAACCGCTTGGGGGAGATCGACCTGTTGCTTATCCATTCGGTCGATTTTCCCGATGATGTCCTTAATATCATATTCATTGACACCAAGTTCTTCGAGTTCCTCAGCTAGATATGCTCGCGAGTTAATCTTGACTTCAAAATCTTGTTCGGTCAGTCCGAGATTCGTCAAGATCGAGATGGCTGTCGCGAGAGTTTCTGCGTCCGCTACGACACTCTGCGACCCCAGAATATCAAAGTCACACTGCCAAAATTCACGACTTCTCCCCTTCTGCGGTGCTTCGTAGCGAAATCGCGGACCGATGTTCATGTATCGGAGTGGAAATACGAGCTCTCCAGACTTCGCAGCGATGAGTCGCGCAAGCGTTGGCGTCATCTCCGGTCGGAGAATCCATTGATCGTCTTTATCGCGCGGTTTGATCTGAAAGGTTTGTTTCTCCAGAAGTTCCTCCGAGCTTTTTTTGGCATACAATGAGATCGGCTCCACAATGGGGCCGTCGTATTCTTCATAGCCATAGAGTCGTGCTACCTCTCGAACCTTCGAGAAAATATACCCCTGCGCTGCTTTTTCAGCAGGATAGAGATCTCGAAATCCACGGAGGGCTTGTTGATTAGCCATATATAGTAATTATAGCACCGGAGCGCAGGTTATTTGAGGACGATTTCAATCGCCTTGTCGAGCTGAAGATCGTGTTCACGAGTGAGTGTGTTACCCGCTTCGTAGGTGTTATCCAGAACAAACTGGGGGGTAATTCCTTTCCCATTAATCCATTCGCCGCTTGGAAGAATCCACTTCGCTATCGTCACATGCAGCCCCGCACCACCTTTAATGTCAAGAACTTCCTGCACAGAACCTTTACCAAAAGACTTCACTCCAACCAACTTTGCTCGTTTATGGTCACGAAGGGCTCCGGAGAATATCTCCGATGCAGATGCAGAGCCTTGATTTACGATTACCGTAATCGGGATGGTCATAAGTTGACCTTCACGAGTCACATAGTATGTGCGATTTCCGTTGATGGTTGATTCTTGCTTGACCACGACCGAGTCGATCGGAAGGAACTCCGATGCCATATATACCGCGCTGTCGAGGAATCCACCCGGGTTATCACGTAGATCGATCACAAGGCCTTTAATCGATTTTGCATTCCATTGTTGTACAACACTCTGGATTGCTGTGTCCCACTCACGATTCGTGTTTTCACCAAATTGGGTTACCTTGATTACCGCGACATTCGAACAGTTTGTCTTACAGGATCGTTGATGATCGGTTGTAAGTTCAACGGACTCAACCTTAATTTCATCGCGTATGATTGAGACGGTGAACTCTTTCGGATCAGGCGCTCGAAGAAGCGACAGCGAAACCTTCGTTCCCTTCTTTCCTCGAATCTGCGATACCGTGTATGGGAGGGACCAGTCCTTCGTCGACTGCCCATTCACCTTACGGACATAGTCCCCTGCTCGGACCCCAGCCGCAGAGGCAGGAGAACCTTTAATAGGGGCAATAACCACAATTAATCCATTCTTCAGACCAAGCTGAGCACCAATCCCTTCAAAACGACCACCGAGGTCGGCCTTTGATTTCTTGTTGTCATCTGGTGTGAGGAAATACGTGTACGGATCTCCGACCGCAGCAACCATTCCACGAAGTGCTCCGTAGAACATTTTCTGTGGATCAAGCTTCTTCTTATCTACATACTTCTGTGAAAGAATGTCGGCGGTTTGCCAAAAAAGATCGAAATCAAACTTGAGCTTCTTCGCTTTTTCAGAATCAACATTTGTGAGATTGAACGAGTTGTGACCAACAGTTGAGGTCTGAGCGTTCAGTTCCCCGAGTTTAAACCCAGTGCCAAAGAGGAGCACCGCAATGATGAGTCCAAACAATACTGTCAGTACTCCGTTCTTTTTCTTTGGTTGCGTCGTCATGATGTTGGAGTGTAAAGGTACATTGTACTGTTTTTTTTATCCACGATACAATGGGTGAATTCATTCATTGTGAGGGTGTCCCAGTCTGAAGGTGTCGCAAGCTGAGCAGAGGCGATATCGTCCTTCTCTTTCATGTTATCCCTTGTCACGATCCCGCGTGCGCCGAGTACATCTAATCGAACCATCTCTGCGGGATGGAGTGTGGGTACGAAAATAACAGCATCTGCAACCTGCTCCTCGGTGAGTTCACGAAGCTGCTCTTCCTTGATCGTAAGAATCGTACCCCCAAAATCTGTCGTTACGTCCTTCACGGCTCGTTGCTCAGCACGTTGAACCGCAAGAGTTACTGAGTCGTCGGTAGACCGTTCTATCTTGCCGACAAACCAACTGAGAAGAACGTTTGATGTGCTGGTCGACGTCTCAATCACAAGCGAGCCGGTTTCATGATCGATCTCTTTGATGATGCCACGAAGTGGTGAAGCGATTTGTTTCGAGCCAAACGCAGACTTTCTCGTTGCGAGTATTTCATTTGACTCTACGGTGTCCCCTACGATCTTTGACATGTGTAAAAAAATCTTGTCATTGGGAATTCCTAATTCCTGGGCAACCTGCAACCGAAATCCTTCCGACTGTGTGGTATGAGCAAGAATTGTCTGGAGATCGACTCGTTGATGGTCGGTGAAGGTGAGTGGACTGCCAAAAGAATATGAGAACGTAAGAGACGTCATGCAGTCATTATAGTGGAAACGGAGAACCCATCTCAAGTAGAGTACGGGATATTATCGAGCTCCTTGGTACGATACGTACGCGAGCAAGCCGAGGAACTGAGCATACTTGATCTGCTTTGTGAGCTTGCGTTGGTGATGCGCGCAAACACCGGACATCTCCCTCGAGACAATCTTCTTACGAGCAGATAAAAACTTCTGGAGATTCTCGGTATCGAGAAAATTTGGTTCTGTTCCGAACTGGCAAAAAAAACATTTCATAGTGTGTTTAAGCTGAAAATAACTTATTAATTATTAAAATGGAATGTCATCCGGGTTGATAACTTCGGACTGGCTTAGCTGCTCTTCTTTCGGTTCGGTATGCTCTTCTTCGTGTGCGGGTTGCGGATGCGACCCTTCTTCCTTCTCGTACCCAGACTCCTGTTTTGCTCCGCTAAAAACAATGAAATCATCCATGATGATCTCGGTGATACTTTTTGGCTGACCGTCTTTACCGGTGTAATTGCGGTATGACAGTCTTCCTTCAAGATATACCTTCTTGCCTTTTGAGAGCAGCTTTCCACACAGCTCGGCGAGCTTGTTCCATGCCGTTACGCGATGAAACTGAGTATCTTCTTTCGTCTGTCCCTCAGCGGTTGTCCAGGTTCGATTTGTTGCGAGACCAAAGGTACAAACTGCCGCGCCTGTCGGAGTGTACTTAACCTCGGGATCTCGGGTGAGATTTCCAAGAAGCACAACCTTATTTATCGATCGGCTCGCCATGATCAGCTTTTATCTAGTAACAAATATCGAATGAGAACTTCATTAAATGCGAGTTTTTTCTTAAGCTCGGAAGCACCTTTCGGCGGTAAGGTCACGTTCCATTCATACAAAGCCGCCTCGCTCACTCCCTTGATGGGATATGCAAGTGACTTTTTACCGTGTGTTTTCTCGTTCGTTACCGTTCCATCTACAGAGGCGATGAGCGACTTTAGGTTCGCAAGCTCTTCCTCTTGGTTCAATAGAAAAACGAAGTCGTATGTCGACATAACAAGCTATATAATAATTGGAATGAGGCAAAAAATCAAGTGGTTAGCCTGGTTTGGCGTATTAGGACTTCTCATTTACACACGCTTCCTCAACCTGGCCTGGGGTCTTCCGTTTCCTTTTCACCCCGACGAACGGAATATGGCGGTCGCGATTCAACAGTTGCAGTGCGCATCCCCGTACGATCTTAGCACCTGCTTCAATCCTCATTTTTTTGCGTATGGACAACTATCACTCTATCTCGGGTATCTGGTTGTATGGTTGAGTAGAGTTATCTCTCATCTTCAAGGCGAGATTCGGTTCGATGAGGCGGTTCTTGGGCTTCGATTCCTATCGTTCATCGCAGCGATCGGAACCGCGCTCGCAATGAAGAATATTATTCACTATTCCCGCCTCCGTCTACAGGATGTTTCCCATCTACACCGTTCCGTCATGGTTTCATTCCTATCCCAGATCGTCATCGCGGTTGGTGTGATCTTCTCCCCCGTTCTCATTCAGTTTTCACACTTTGGAACAACAGAGTCGATACTGATGATGCTCTACACCTGGTTGGTTTACCGCTGTTTACTCCTTGAACAGCGACGCAACGATGATGATTTTTCGCTTGTCTGGATCGGAGGAATTGTTGGACTTGCGATCGCTGTAAAGGTGTCATCGATAAGCTTTCTCCTTCTTCCATTTCTCTGCACTGCATCGCTCGCGCGCCGGTCGAGAAATGAGTCTCGATATGAACACGTCTGGCAGATTTTGAACGAGTGGGTTTTTATGGTGTTTGTTGCCGGGGTAGTAGCTCTTCTCGGGTCACCTCACAATCGAATCTCATGGGCTGATTTTGTAGGATCGATGCAGTATGAGTCTGCAGTTGCAACAGGAACCATCAAAGTCTTCTACACCTGGACCTTCGAATTTTCGAAACCACTCATTTTTCAGCTTCAATCAATCTTCCCATACGCGCTCGGTCTTCCGATGTTTTTGTTATTTGTCCTGAGTTTTTTTGCCCTCCCATCTACGTGGAAGAACAATGTGCTTCGATTGAGCGTTCTGTTCTTTTTCGTTCTCTGGTCCTTTGCATATACCAAATGGACTCGGTTCATGGCGCCATTGTTTCCAGTTATGATCTCCATTGGGTTGTTACAGGTGGTCAACATGATGGAGTCCGCTCATGTTCGTGCACATCGCAGTATTGTTCAGGTGCTCCTCGGTATTGGGCTGTGTGGCGTTTTGATCTATCCTGGACTCCGATTTCTTCAGGTGTATCAACAGGAAGACGTCCGTATCCGAGCATCGAGATGGATGCAGCAACATATTCCCGCGGGGTCAACGATTCTCCAAGAGACTGCGAATGTTGTAGACCTCCCGCTCGTACCACTCACCGTCACTAATATATCCTTTAATTTTTATGAACTTGATCAAGTTCCAACACGAGCAACCGAGCTCAAGCGCGCACTCGCGCAGTCAGATTACATCATTATTCCTTCCAGACGGATCGTCTCGAACTATTGGTGTGACCCGCGCGAACTCTCGAGCACAGATCGAGCGATGCGATCGAGGTGTAGTAAACTTCGCGCACGCTTTCCAAAACTCAATCAATACTACGATGATCTTTTTTCCGATCACTCCCGGTTTAAGAAGATTGTAGAATTTTCAACACTCGATGATGAATCTGCAGAAGAGACCTGGACAGTCTTCGACCATCCCGTGATACGGATTTACAAACGGATATAGTCTGATATCATGAATGTATGACAAAGCAACTCTTCTCTGTCGGTATTGGTTTTTTGATACTGGTTGGGGTAATGAATATATTCCATCTATCGATACCGGTCACGCTTCAGATGAACAATGTATACACCTCAACCGAGTTCTCGGTCGTTGGTAGAGGAAAGATTACCGCTACACCAGACCTCGCGGTTGTGGATGCGGGAATAACGGTAAGTAATGTCAAAACATCAGATGAAGCAAAAAATAAACTCTCACTCGTAAATAACGCCATTATCGCGACGCTTCAAAAACTGGGCGTTGCCAAACATGATATTGAGACCAGTAGTTTCTCAATTTACCCAGAGTATGCCGCTGAGCTCATGCCGGTCAAAGCAGTCTCGCTTACAACGACCGATTCTACGATGATATCTCCTGAGCAGTCTCGCATCACCGGGTATAGCGGATCAGCATCGGTTCAGGTGAAGATTCGAAGTACATCACAGACGTCGAAGATCGTTTCTGCGCTCACTGCTGCAGGAGCAACTAATATCTCCGGACCGCGGTTTGAAATGGATAAGCCTGAGGCATATCAAGAGAAAGCTCGATCGGCAGCAATTGTTGATGCGAAGCGTCAGGCTGAGAAGTTGGCCAAAGAGCTTGGAATTAAACTCGGAAAAGTAACCAATATGATGGATAGCTCAACACCAGATCAGTATGCGTATGGACGAGGTGCAAGCGCGATGACCGCAGAGTTAAAAACTACCTCAAGCAGTCCCGAGCCAACATTCGCGGAGGGAACCAATACCTTTAGTTCCGTTGTAACGCTCGTCTTCGAGCGGAAGTAATATCTGCGTTAGGACTTCTCATAGAGCCCTAGAATTTTGAGAAAGCGAGCACTCTTCTCTAACTCCTTCATGGTATCCATTGCGATATCACGATGGCGAGGATCAAATTCAAAGTCAACATAGAAAAAATACTCAAACGGGTTACTTGGGAGTGGGCGTGACTCTATTTTTGTAAGATTGAGTCGATGATCTACAAATGTCTTAAGTGCTTGAAATAGACTACCAGGCTTATGTGACGTCGAGAAAATAACCGACGCCTTGTTTGCTTTTGGATTTTGTGCTTCCTGTTTTGCAACGATGAAAAATCGCGTGTAGTTACGATGGTCATCTTCAATATTTGTCATCAGTGGAGGAAGGTTGTACAGTATTCCTGCTTGAGGACTGGCAATTGCCGCCGTCGTAACATCACCACCCTCTGCTACTAGTTTTGCGGCTCCGGCGGTATCATTGACCGCAACTTCTTCTAGATGAGAGTATTTTTCAAAAAATAATTCACACTGCTCAAGTGCTTTGGGATGCGAGTACACTCTTTTTATTTTTTGTATCTCGGTCCCCCTTGTTAAGAGTGAGTGCTCGATTCGAAGAGAATATTCGCCAATTACATACAGTGGATGGGTGAATAAATTGTCATAGTTTTCGTAGACGGAGCCTGCGATAGTATTTTCGATTGGAAGAATAAGATTGTCAAAGTCTCCATCAAAAAACTCGGCACAGACTTTTTTAAACTTCTCCACTCTACCTACATACTTCGCACGTGTGCCAAAGATTTTTGATGCGACAGTATAGCTATTAGAGCCAGGAATTCCTTGGTACAGTATTTTTTTCATAGATCAACTCGTTGGGATTCGAAAAGGGTTACTTGCGTTGGTTTCCCCTTTACTAGAATCGTTGTGCGTGATGGCTCTGTTCGTGTGAGATTGATACCATCATCCAGCATCGCTCTCGATGTCTCCGGAGTCTTAATTGGTGGCTTTTGTTTTTCTGTCATAAAAAAAGAAAAACCCCGCCTTGGCGGGGTGTTTGGTATTACTTTACTTCACAACCCGCCTTAGCGGAAGGTAAAGTAAAAAAGTTTTGAATTGGTAACTTGCTTGAGTTTCATAGCCATATGATACTTCACCTGTTATCTAATGACAAGAGAAAGTCGGTGAGAATTCGCCCATAGGTGTCCAGGCTACGGAGATCTACCCATTCCGAGTCGGTGTGTAGACCACCACCGATTGGGCCAAACTCTACTCCAGCAATTCCCTTTTCATCGAAGTGTCGAACGTCTGATGCGCCGTGCGCGCCCCTAACTATCGGTTGAGAGTTTAATACATGCTTAACCGCTGATGCGAGTTTTTGTACAAATTCATTATTTGGATTCGAACTGTGAGCAGACTCAACATACTCAATGTGTAAGTGGTTATTCTTATCGTTAAGACCCTTCAACTTCTGTTGAATATCTTCAAGCTCTTCCTTCACGTATCGAATATCGAGGATGCACGAACAGTTATCGGGAATAACATTTGATGCGGTGTTTGTTGTGTTTATCATCGCGACATTATATGAAGATCTCCACATATTTTCCTTAACGCTCGGAAATATTTTTTTTACTTTATCTAACAACATAACCATTTGTTCGATCGCGTTTTTTCCATTCCATGGGTACGCGCTATGGGCAGCAACTCCTTTGGTTGTGAGCTGCACCTTCATGATTCCTTTCGCCTTGTGTACAATCTCGAGTTGAGTCGACTCTCCACTGATAACGAAATCAGCGCGAACGCCATGTTGCAACTGATGCCGAACACCATTTGCTCCTCCGGTCTCCTCGTCGGTTACGATCTGTAACGCAATCGGATACGTAAGATCCTCTGCGAGTTTTTGAAACACCTGAATCAATACCAATGCTCCTGCTTTCATATCCTGAGCCCCTCTGCCGTACAGCCTCCCCGCCTTCACAACCGGAGTGAATTGAGATCTGCTCCCTGGAACAACATCAAGATGAGCATTCAGAATAATGGAAAATTTTGTCTTGTGAGAGTATCGTTTTGAGTAGAAAAGCGCACTTACAACTTTTTTACTTTCAAATTGCTTGCATGCAAACTGTGAGCCGAGTATATCCTCGACCCAACTCACTGCCCGTTTACAGGTCTTCGTTTCGCCTGTTACCGATGGTATTTTCACAAGTGTCGAGAGAAGCTGCTGTGTTGATTTCATATCGATGCAATGAGATTTGTAACACCGTTATGCTCGATGACCTGTTGCGCCTGCTTCAGTTGATAGTTGTGGATCGCCTCGGTGATTTCGACTGGACTCAGTCCGGACTCGAACATTGAAACGATCACGTCCGATATTGATCCTCGAGGATTCACAAGAAATTCGTCCAGTGTTTTTGCTTCGGTCTCTTGACCAAGTCGTTCCATCCCGTAACGAGCGAGTTGGACTAACTGTCGAGTTATGGCGTCGGGATAGTTCTTCGCCATATGATCAATGAAGTTTTGACCCTCATCGATGAGCGTCTGAATATTTGGGTCGTGCACGCCGCGGAAATTATATCGATGACTCAGCTCCCGTTGCTTGTCCCAGTTTGTCATCGATGGAAAGGTTTCTTCCGCGAACTCTCGCGGGTACTGACCAGCTGCGAGCGCTTCATGTGCATAGATTCCGAGTAGTTGTAGGAATGCATTTCGCGAAACGAGTGCTACGATGTCCGGTGTCGACCCACAACCAACGAACTCGATTCGTCCGGTACGCTTGTCTGCAAGCTTTTCCATTGGCCCGTACGCCATACGAATACGCACTCTCCCATGTGCCGCAGGTTCCTGTTGTACTCCGCTTTCGGACTCAAACGACGTAATATACGATGCACGGTCGAGTCGGTCTGCGGTTCCGTCGATCATTGCCGAAGTAATGGTGTCTCGCAGCCCTTGCGCATCCCGTACAAAGGGCGCAGGATAGGTAGTAGTCATCGCGTATCGCATCGCGGCTCGAGCATCCTTCGGGCGTAACGTCTCTCCGGCAGATGTTCGCAGCTCTGGCCGAGTACCGTACACGAGCGGTGTGGAGTAGGTCATAAATTCTGCGAGTGTCGCAAAATCAGAGTTAAAAAGATCGGCGATTGCGACCGCCTCCTCGACTGATCCGAAGTGATTTTTTCCTTGACGATCTGTCCAATGAGATAGACCAATGCTTACGTGTGCCGCAGAACACGCCCAGACACTCAGGTTGCCCACCTCATTTTTGAGATGGGTAAAGTTCTCATATCCATAACGTTGCGCCACGTTATCCCACAAACGAACAGCGACTGAATCTCGTGGATCAAGATGGCGATCGAATAGATCCTGTTGTACCGCCCACACATACTGACCTCTTTCACCTGGGTTCGTATTAATGTTGAGTGCGTCCGGTGCTCCGGCAATTGGCATGCTCGTATTGTTAAATATCGCGTTGGGTAGTCGATCTACACGAGATAGCATGTCGCTTGCGAGTTCTCTTGCCTGTTGATTTGGGGTAAGGTTTGGATTCGTTGCGGTTTCCCATACATGAGCATGGAGCTCTTCCTGCAGTTCATGCGGAAGTAGGTACGGACTCTCTCCCTCAAATGTCCACATCTCTGACTCGGTTCCTGCACGGAGTGCATCGCCGCTGCGTTGAGAGACTGGTTTCAAACCGAAATGCTTGAGATCAGCTATGAAGCTTCCGGCAAATTGTTGAGCTTCCTTCATTCCTGACGATCTCAGGAGAGAACCTTCGCAGTGATCTGATGTTGGGGACGCACCAAAGGTTACTCCGTCTGGACCAACACTTTCCGGAATTCTACTTGGGTGTCGAACCGCACCAAACACATGCCCGTTCACATGAACGACCGCGCCCGTTACGGTCGGTGTGCCGACCACTGTTGCCTCATCACCCGGTTGATGTGGTGATCTCATTACCAGAGCATGAAAGGTTCCCGAATTTGCGATAACCTCAGCTCCCGGTCGTGGTGCGAATGTTGTTTTCTCTGTTCCTGCCATAGTTATTCAATCACTTTTTAAAACCTGGTCTACCTTCACTGTCATAGCGGATGACGGTATCATAATGCCTTGTCCCATCTGGAGCTGTGCAGAGGCGATACACCACATTTGGTCTCATCCAATGTGATGTATAGGTTACCTCCACTCCAGTCGGTTTCTTCATGTTTTTTGGGACGCGATCTGGTACAACCGGAGTGGCTCTTCGCAATATCCTTCTCACTCGTTGTTCAGCGATTGGTCGATCTTGCTCGAGCATACCGGCTGCGGTCATAAAAGCGTTTATGATGGAGGGACTAATCGTTGCCGGTGGATTGGGCTTGCGATGTTCTACAGAGCGTTGTCGTGATAGTTCTGCGAGTGTCATATATTTTTTACATAAAAAAAACCCGCCGGTGTTTGGCGGGAAACTTGGTCAAAGGTTAATTCTTTTACCTCATATCCCGCCGTTAGGCGAGAATAATAAGGAGTCCGAGGACTGAATTAACCTGTGATTTCATTGGTATAGTATATCCTACGACTGCTCAATATGAAAGTCAATTTGTTTTTTTCTTGAGTGTTGTACCATTGACCCCGTCGAGTACGATGAACCCCTGTGCCTCGATCTTTTGTTTTAACTCATCGCTTAATGCAAAGTTTTTTTCGGCTCGGGCATGGTCTCGCTCCGACCCAAGTCGTACTACCTCATCGGGAATGTTCTCCTCCGTTACGGTTCGAAGATCAAGTCCGAGTACCGTATCAAAATCATAGAGGAGATCGAGTTTATCTTCGGATGGGATGTTTGATTTGAGCATTGACCATACAACCGCTACTGCCTGTGGCATCTGCAGATCGTTCTCGAGCGCCTGTGTAAACTGTGTGCGATATTCATCAACTTGGCGTAGCTTATCTTCAGAGAGCGTTTGTCGTTGTGTTTGTGCCCGGAGCGCGAGCACCTGTTCTCGTAATTTCTGTAATGCTGTTTGCGCTGCCTGTACCGATTCCCAGGTGAAGTTCATCTCTTGTCGGTAATGCGTTTGGAAAAAGAGCATACGGAGTGCGAGTGGATCAATGTTTCTTTTTTGAATATCCTCAATCGTATAAAAATTGTTGAACGACTTACTCATCTTTGCACCGTCTACGAGGAGGAATGCATTATGAAACCACACTGTCACAAACTGCGTTCCAGTAGCTGCCTCTGACTGAGCAATTTCATTCTCATGATGTACCGGGATATGATCGATACCACCGGAATGAATATCGATTGTTTCACCGAGATACTTCATGCTCATCGCCGAACACTCGATATGCCACCCGGGGAATCCTTCACCCCACGGAGAGTTCCAGTGCATCTGATGATCTGCAAATCTGCCGACGAGTTTGAACCATAGTGCAAAGTCGGCAGGATGTTTTTTTTCAGGATCGACATTCACTTCCTCTCGGGCTCTCTGAATTTTATCTGCCATTTTTTGTCCTGAAAGTTTTCCGTAATTTGGAAACTTCGTTACGTCAAAGTAAATCGCCTCCTTTGTCTCATAAGTAAAACCTTTTTGCATCAGTGTATTAATACACGAAGTCATGTCGGAGATGTGATCGGTTGCCTTGCAGGTTGTTGTTGCCGGAAGCACATTGAGCGCCTTCATCGTATCGAAGAAATTACCGGTGTAAAACTCTGCAACCTCCCAGACAGACTTGCCGGATTTTTGCGCTCCCTTTTCTAACTTATCCTCTCCTTCATCGGTGTCGCCCGAGAGATGACCAACATCGGTAATGTTCATAACATGATTCACTGAAAAACCACGATATGTAAGCGCGCGTTTAAGTACATCGTTATTAATATATGTTCGCATATGTCCGATATGCGTAAAGTCGTAGACCGTCGGACCACACGAATAGAACGTTACGGTTGGTGGATGAAGAGGGCTCAGTTCCTCGATCGTTCGAGAAAGTGTGTTGTAGAGTTTCATCTTAGATTTTATTGTAACACCGATGGCACGGCATAGTGCGCTATTTTAGCTCTGGAAACTGAGTGGCAACCAATTCTCTCGCGAAGGCGCCCACATGAGGATGGGAATGAGACGATGATCGCAACTTCGTTCTTTGATCGGCGACATGAGTGTGCGCGACGGTCCGGAATGTTTCCTCAGTAAAAATAATCTCGAGTTTTCCGTGACCAAAAAGTGGCGGAAACCGTTTTCGGAGATTTCCAACCATCTCTTCTTTATGGTGAATATATGTAGGTAGTCGGGCGTTTGCTGCGGTTGCCGTATACTCAACAACTACTGCGTCGCCACGTCCTCCTTCTTCGATGGGAAGTATTAAACCATCCGGCACATATTCGTTCAATATTCCTCCCTGCAACAACGCCTGAGAAGGCAGCCCGCCATAGAGGTCAAGAAAATATGAAAGTGTTTCATCCGGATCCAATAATCGAACCTTGTGACCAAGCCTCCCCCGCAACCACAGGTAACCAAGTTCTTCGTAGAGTCTACCCGTGAAACTCCTTAAGAAATCATAGTGATGAATCGATGGATGAGTATCAAGAAATCTTCGAGTATTTTCGATAAGCGGGGCGAATCGACTTGACGATAAAAATTGTGACCTAAACTCTTCTTGTGGTAAGATGCCCTCTTTCATTGCGCGTTATTGCAGGCATTATAGAGAGATGATAAAAAAATATGCAAGTGATGATGAAGCTGTCGGGGTGCCGGGAATTGAACCCGGTGTCTCAGCGTCCCGAACGCTGCATGTTTCCGATACACTACACCCCGATACAAGCAGTATTATACCTCGTTTTAGACGTTTAGTGCTTGCCGGAGCCTCTCATCTCAACGAAGTTCTCTTCTACTGCGTTCTTTTTTCTCTTCCGTTTCGCAGCAAACAAACCTCCTCGTTTTTCTTTTCCTTGGGGTGCATCTGACTGTCGCGCAGCAAGTCTCCGTTTAATTTCTTCCTGTCTTCGTTGTTCCTCTGTGAGTTCAACCTCTTTTTGTTCTTGTTCCATCCGCGCTTCTTGTGTTATTACTCGTTGCTCATCGCCTTTCACTCGATGAAACAGGCGATTTCGGAGGTCCGCGAGTTTTTGTTGGTCTTCAGTTTTTATATCCCCCGTCATCTTTGTGAGTTCGTGTTGTCCCGCAACTTTATCGACCTTGAGTGGGGTGTGATCTGGACGCTTTTGCTGACTTTGTTCCGCACCCGTTTCCTGTACTCGTTGAGCGATTTGATTTTGGACAACCTCGAGGGGGTTGAGCGTTCGAGCAGTTTCGACGACTGCTTTTCGAGGAATCTCTCCTAATATTTCGAGGGTATCTAGAACCTTTGAGATTCTGGGTTTTGCCATTCTTTCATTATACCGAGTGCGGAGTCGATGAGCGCAAGTACTATAAAATTCCAAGCTGTGCTCTCGCCTTGTTAGACATCATCTTCATGTTCCACGGAGGATCAAACGTTAGAACGATCTTTGCTTTTTTGACCCCCTTCTTATAGAGGGCATTCTGCACATCTTGTTCAATCATTGGAAACAGTGGGCATCCTATGGTGGTGAGCGTCATGGATATCGTGATGCCTTGTTTTGTTATCGAGACCGAGTACACCAAGCCGAGGTCGACAATTGAGACGTTCAGCTCCGGATCTTTCACTGTCCGCAGCGTTCGCATGATTAACGGTTTTGTAATAGCTGTTTTTTTCATTGGTATAGTATATCAAGCTAAGTGTGCTAGAATGAGTTTATGGACTTGAACGCTCCACCTACCTCCAGTAGAGAACGATCACCTCGCGCATCACGTACCATTGCTCAGAGCAGCACCGGATACAAGCTGCGCTTCATCTCTCTTGGAGGAATCATTGGTGTTACAAAGAATATGTATGTCTACGAGCTGTATCGAGGCGAAGAGCTACTCGATGTGGTAGTCATCGACTGTGGTATCGGATTTCCTCAGGACAAAGCGCTCGGTGTGGACTTTGTCATTCCCGATATTACATATCTCAAAGATAAGCTCCACAAGATCCGAGCAATTTTATTGAGTCATGGGCATGAAGATCACATCTCAGCCCTCCCCTATCATTACACCGATCTTGGAGAACCACCAATGTATGCGAGCAAACTCACCGCTGCATTCATTAAGAATAAGTTTAAAGAGACAGGGAAAGAAATAAAGATTAATGTCGTTGACTTCACGAAAAAGTACACCTTCGGACAGATCAGCGCAGAGTTCGTACAGATGACGCACTCCATTCCAGATACTACACACATCATGCTTCGGACACCGGCAGGTAACATCTATCACGGAAGCGACTTCAAGCTCGATCTGACACCTCCCTATGGTCCTCCCCCTGACTTCTATAAAATTACGCAGTTTGGCCACGAAGGAGTGCTTTGTCTGATGTCAGACTGTCTTGGGAGCGATCGAGAGGGGCTCACACTTTCTGAAAACATCGTAGGTCAGACCTTCGAAGATCGCATGAGAAAGACAAAGGGAAAGTTTATCATGAGTACCTTTTCTTCCAACATCTCTCGAATCCGACAGTGTGTAGAAGCGGCTAAGAAATTCAATCGGAAGGTTGCATTCCTCGGGCGTTCCATGCGTGATAACACGAAGATGGCGGCTGAGATCGGCTACCTCCCTGAGTTGAAGGACCTCCTTATAAAAGAAGAACAGGTTATGCGACTACCCCCAAACAAAGTATGTCTCATTGTCGCCGGCTCCCAAGGACAGTACAACTCAGCACTCGCGAAGCTCGCATCAAAACAGAATAAGTTCATCGCAATAAAGCCTGGAGACACCGTTGTGTTCTCATCAGATCCAATTCCGGGAAATGAAAATGAAGTCTACGGACTCATCGAAGATTTAGTACTGCTCGGTGCAGAGGTCGTATACTCGGATGTTCAGGAGCAACTGCATGCATCCGGGCATGGGAATCAAGAAGATATTAAGTTTTTGGCAAGATTTGTTGATCCGGTTTACTTTACCCCGATTGGTGGTACCATCAGACATCAACGTGGATACCAGAACCTCATGGTCGAACTTGGATATAAAAAGGAGAATGTTCTCCTGCTGGATGAAGGCGATACGATCATCTTCGAAAAGCGAACCGCGAGAAAAGGCGAACGGATTCCCACCAAGACCATCTATGTTGACGCATATGGTGTTGGCGATGTTGGAAGCGTCGTACTCCGAGACCGACAGATAATCTCAACCGAAGGTATGGTAGTCGCTCTTGTTCTGGTTGATAATCATAACCAACTCATCACAAAGCCATCGATCATTAGTCGTGGGTTTGTATTCGAAAAGCAAGAGGAGGAACTCATGGGAGAAGCATCGCGAATTATCGAGTCGATTCTCGCGGAGCGAAAGGGGCAGCAGCTCAACCTCAACAACACCAAAAAAGAAATTGCTGACAATCTCGAGCAACTCTTCATGGAGCTCAAAGGAAGACGACCGTTAGTGGTCGCGGAAGTAGTTCAGATCTAACCATGGCAGGTCTCCCAAGCAACCTCAAACATATCGCGTATTTTCTTCAGCGTCTTCCTGGTATCGGTGAAAAAACAGCGAATCGACTCGCATTTTATTTCCTAAGACTCCCCCAGCAGGAACTCAAGGAGCTGAGTGAAAGCATTCTTCATCTCAAGGAGAAAACGAAGCTCTGCCTCGAGTGTAAGAATCTCACCGAACATGATCGCTGTTCCATCTGTGAAAACACACAACGCGATCGCACCGTGATAACCGTTGTCGAAGACGTGCTCGACCTCCTATCCTTCGAGACCGGCAATATCTATAACGGTGTATACCATGTTCTGCATGGGAAGATTGATCCACTCAACAATATCGGACCAGACGATATTCATATTGATGCGCTATTCGAACGAATCAAAGGAGCGGATGTGGTTGAGATTGTTTTAGCGACAAATCTCGATATGGAGGGAGAAGCCACCTCTATGTACATTAAAGAGAAGCTCAAGTCTGAGAATACCAAGCGACTCAGTATTAACCAACCAGAGATCAAAATTACGCGACTTGCCTACGGACTCCCCATGGGGGCAAACCTTGAGTACGCAGACTACATGACGTTGAAACGCGCGCTCGAAGGACGAAATGAATATTAATATTACCGAAGGGCTTCCGCTATTTCTGAGGCGATCGAAACTTCTTTCAACTGAGCGAACTGTTGCGATGGCTTGAGTGGTATTGTGTTGGTTGTATAAAAAGCCTTCAGTCGTGACTCAGCAATACGACCGGGAGCTTTTGTTGAAAAGTCATGATGAGTAATTGCTGCATACACATTCTTTGCTCCCCGATCTAAACACAGATCTGCGGCGTGGACAATGGTGCCACCGGAGGTGATGATGTCGTCAACTAAGATGGCATTTTTACCCGTTACGTCTCCAAAAATATCGAGTGCCGTGCTTTGATGGATGCGATCCTGATCTCGCTTTTTTTC
This sequence comes from uncultured Gammaproteobacteria bacterium, assembly GCA_964535635.1. Lineage (GTDB taxonomy): Bacteria > Patescibacteriota > Microgenomatia > UBA1406 > GWC2-37-13 > CAZLQR01. The sequence continues at coordinate 17,804 of CAZHVF010000007.1, forward strand.
AACGATCACTAAGTCATACGTCTTCTTTCCAAACAATGCATCCCCAAAGGCTCTTGCTCGTTCAATCCCACCTTGATCAGGAGATACAACTGCAGTATTTTCAGGTGTTGCATCTGGATGATCGATGAGAAACTGCTTTGCCATTGCGCTTAGACCGGTGAGGTGCGTAAACGGAACTGAGAATACCCCCATCAATCCCTCATCGTGAATGTCAAATGTGATAATTCTGGTAAATCCAAGATGCTCAAGAAGATCTATGACAACGTGTGCTGAAACGGCTTCTCCAGGGCGATGTTGAATATTCTGTCGTGCATACCCAAAGTATGGGATAACCGCTGTGATGTCTTTTGCACCTTCACGTTTGAGGGCGTCACAGAAAAAAAACAGCTGCATGAGTGAGTGGTTTGTCGGATTTGAGGTGGGCTGGATGATCGCAACTTTTTTATCTCGCACGTCTTCGAGAATGCGCACACGCGCTTCCGAGTTGTCGAATCGTACTACCTCAGACTTACCAAGTGGGAGATGAAGAAGCTTCGCAACTTCTTTTGAAAGTTTGGGATGAGTGGTTCCAGAGAATAGCACCATATTACTCTTCCTGACTCATGCTCATGAGTGTTCGAGCTGCTTGTTCCTGTGTTTTTTTAACAGCTTCATTGATCGCATCGGTGATTCGTGAGTCTTTCTCGCCATCGACCATAATCTCTTTTATTTTCTGATCGCCACGCATCACGATCGTAATGCCGTTCTTCTCGACGGTCACCTCTTGTCGCTGTAACTCTTGCTGCATTTTGTGGAGTTTCTGGATATCTCCTAACCCTTTGAGTGGATTAAACATGTCTTTCATTATAGAACTCAGCTATCGCAATCTCAAGTGTGAGTGACTCAATCGGGGTAAACGACAGTGTTCGATACGCCTCGGTCAAGTGTTTTATCAACAAGACAACCTCAGATGCGGTGAGTTTCGATACGATCTTCTCGGTATCGGTCTTAATGCCATGGTGCTGCAGCATTAACGTATGAAGATCGTGAAGTGTCGTTTCGATGAGATTTTTAATGCTTCCTCCCTCCTGGGTGAACCGTTGTATCCACGCAAGCGCCTGCGGGAGCGAAGAACCATCGATAACCTCAATAAGGTTCTTTGTGCCGACGATTCCAAGATGTTGTTTCGCATCTCCGACCGAGAGTTTCTTTTGGATGACAAGGTCTTCTAGAATTTTTGCTGCATCACGAAACGATCCATCCGCATGTCGAGCAATCAGCTGGAACAGTTCTGGTGAAGTTGGTATCTTTTCACGGAGCGCAATTCGAGAAAGCATCGTGACAACATCCTCATCCTTCGCTTTACCAAAATTCACCACCGAACATCGTGAGACGATCGTTTTTGGAACCTTCTCTAGGTTCGTGGTAGCAAGAATGAACACTGCGGTAGCTGGTGGCTCCTCAAGCGTCTTAAGGAGTGCATTGTAAGCCTCTGTAGTAATCATATGTGCCTCGTCGATGATAAAAATTCGGAATGCGCCGGTCATCGGAAGATACGATGCTTCTTTAATCAAAGACTTCACCTCTTCTATGCCTCTGTTTGAAGCTGCATCCATTTCTACAATGTCCGGTGAGATATCTTGTTCAGTGAGTTTATTGAGCGAGCGAGCGACGATGCGTGCAACCGATGTTTTTCCTGTCCCTTTTTGGCCAACAAATAAAAATGCATGCGGCACATTCTCAGCGTTAAGTATCTGCCGAATGATATCGCGAACATGTGAGTTATCTATCTCGTCAAGGGTTTGCGGTCGGTAGGTTAAATAGTACATTTCAATAATCTTCAGAACAAATGTTCAGATGTTCTCGACAGATTGCATCAGCATTGTAGAACGACTCTATTTATTTTACAACATTGACGGAGCCAATTATTTGAGGAGGTTTCGAACTCCGTGTTCGACGAGTTCGGTCATGAGGTCATCGACACGTTTATTCCGCTCAGCAGCGAGTAAAATTGCCTGAGGATAGCAGATGAATACTTCTCCAATGAATTCACGCTTCGGATCGGACGTATCTCGAATTGGGAACGAGAGAACAGGAAGTGCAACATCCTCATGTTTGTAGGTCGAGCTAATCGATCGCATCTTCGTTTTACCAACAAAGACGAGATTTAGATGAGTTGCTGGCGTGCCAGCTTCCATGAGGACTCGCTCAACCGTTCCTTTGAGCCGGACTCGGTTGATTCGATATCGTGAGGACGAGATTATGGTCACCATGTTCGTCGTCTGACTAGAGGTTTCGAATGTCGTCTCTTCAATCGCTCCTTTTCCTGCTCCTTCTTCAGAAGCGAGGGCTTTTTGTAATACTGACGCTTTCGAACTTCCTCAACAACATTCTCTTCGAAAAATGTCTTCGAGAATTTTCTGAACATTGAGTCTTTCGTTTCGCCTTTTCGTTTTGATACTACTACCATATCGTTTACACGCTCCTTTCAAAAATGTGCTGAACGGCCTTGCAGAATCTTAAATAACCAAATAATACTAAGGATGAGGCCAAGACAGCGAGATGGTTATACCGCTATTTTACGTGATACTCTTCGTTATTTCAATTACCTTTTTGAGTGGTAATGAGGATGGTACTGAGTCAGGGCGCTTCGACGACCCGTTCAGGAGCATATTTTTTGAGATGTGAAGAAACCAGGTCGCCTGAGGATCTTGCTTTTTGATCAGTTCGTAGAGTGGCGTAAGATTATACTTTGTCGAAGGGAGAGTCTTTATTCTGTACGAGTTATCTTTTTGATTGTGGAGAATGACGAGCTCGTACCCCTTTTTCAGTGCCAGCTTTATCGCCGATTCATTCTCTGACTGCAGGCAAAGGGTCTTTCCAAACGCAGTCTGAAATGTGTACCCCTGTCCAATTTCTTGCTCGGCTCGAATCTTCATCTTATAGACCTGAAGTGCTGAGTCGAGCATGAGAAACACCGCATCGCATCGGTCTTGATCGGTTTTGAGGCTCCGTTTGAACCCATCGATCAGTCGATTCAAACCAAGATCGTATCGATCTGCATCCGGTTCTGGGAAGAACACATCTCCGAAGTTATCATCCACAATTACGTATCCAAGCAAACGATCAAGCGCACGTTGGTCTTCCTCCGAGATGAGGCGTTGCTCGACAAGATGGTTTAATACGAGTTTTGCTGCACAGAGTGACCGATCCTCTATGTGATGATGATCAAATACTCCGAGTCCGGTATCAACATGAATAATGTTAGGGTCGATATCCGGCTGCATTTCATTCCATGTCGTTCCTGCTGGAACAAAAACAAGCGTTGCTTCGTCCCAGCCAGGGAGATACCGCTTAATCAACCATGCGCTGGTTGTGGCGTCGAGATCAACGGAGATATGGGTTACGATCGTTTTCGACATATTTCTTATTACTGAATTACGTATTGCGTATTACGAATTTAATCCGTAATCCATAATGCGTAATATCCTATACAAGCAACTTCAGAAGTTCCTCTAATGAGACGAGTTTTGATTCATCGCCCATCCTTCTTTTGACTTCTATACTATCTCCCGACTTTTTCGAGACAACGGCTCGGAGTGGAATACCGATGAGATCTGCATCGGCAAATTTTTCGCCTGCTCGCTTATCTGCTCGATCATCGAACAACACCTGAATGCCATGCTCCTTAGCTAATGTTTCGTATATTTTTTCGGCACGTGTTTTAATAGATGGTTCGTGGAGATCGAGACCAAGAAGATGGACAGCGTATGGCGCGACTTCGTGAGGCCAGATCATTCCGCGATCGTCATGGTGTGTTTCAACAATCGCCGCCATTGTGCGACCGATGCCAATTCCATAGCATCCCATGTAATACGGTCTTCGTTCTCCATCCTCTGCATCATAGTCTGCCCCTTTCATGAGAGAGCTGTAGTGATATCCAAGCTGGAAAATATTACCAACCTCAATCCCACGTTTCTCAACGAGGGCACCTTTCCCACTGAGGGATTCGAATCCTGCTTCTGCCATTGCAATATCTCCCTCAATATCGAGAGAATAGTCGCGATCGATGTTGATGTTGAGGAGATCTTTATGTACCGTATTTGCCCCACCAAACGCATTTCGTACGGTACGAAGAGATGGATCGCCAACTATGATCAACTCAACTCCTGGTTCGAGTTGATCCTTGATGCGTACCGGTGAAATGAATCCTGGTTCAGAGTGTATCTGAGACCGAATTTCGTCGTCAGTAGCGGGGCGAAGCGTGATGCACCGAGCAACATGTTTGAGTTTTGTTTCATTTACATCAAAGTCTCCTCGTATGACCGCAAGAACAAAACGCCCTCGATCATCGACATAGAGTACGTCCTTGATCTGTTGCCATCCAGGCTTTCCATGGAATTGCTCACCGTCCTTCATTGTTGTTCCTCGTTGCGCATCGACTACCTGGAGCTGCCCAAGTTCTTCCGTGAGATTCTTGTCTGACCTCTTGAAGACCGCTACGTCCTCATGAGCCGCATACGATCCATCTTGGGTTACTAAGAAGCGACTTTCCCCAACAGCGCTCTCTACGACAAACTCGTGACAGTATTCTCCACCGATATAGCCATTGTCTGCTTCCACACGAAAGGTCGTGAGACCGAGGCGTTCAAAGATCCGCGTGTAGGTCAGTGCCATTTTTTCATACTCCTCCTTAAACCCTTGTTCATCAGGTGAGAATGAGTATGCATCCTTCATAATAAACTCGCGAACGCGTAGGAGTCCTCCACGTGCCCGCAGCTCATCTCGGAACTTTGTTGAGAACTGGTAGATATTAAAAGTAAGATCGCGGTAGCTCATCTGAAACTTACGAACCACATCGACGAACATCTCTTCCGCCGTTCCTCCGAGTGCGAACTTCGCATCTCTTCGGTCGGTTACGGACATGAGTTCAAAACCGGTGGTATTGGTTCGGTTCGTTTCTTTCCACAGCTCAATCGGATGGAGAATGGGTGAGATCATTTCCTGCCCACCCGCTGCGTCCATTTCCTCTTTCACAATCTGCATAATTCGTTGTTGTACTCGTTGACCAAGGGGGAGAATAAAGTATCGTCCTGCAGTTGACTCTCGGATAAATCCTGCTTGATGGAGAAGCTTGCTCGAGATAATCTTGTCATCGGACGAGGTTGTTTTTGATGTCTTTCCAAAGAGCTTCGAATAGCGCATGGAGATAGTATAGATTATTTCGATTCTTTTTTATATCCGAGCGTATCGAGCACGAGACCGAGCGCTTCGTTTGGTCCTAAGTGATAGGTGTCGATGACGAGATCATAGAATTTTGGATCCCAGAAGTCTTCGTCTCCGTACAGACGTTTCCAGGTCGGGATATTTTCTTCCTCACGTTGCCGCATCCATTCCTTCGCTTGATCTACAGTAATTCGTTCTCGATTCACAACTCGATCAACACGCACCGCATATTCGGAGCAAATCACCAGTACACGAAAAACATGATTCATCTTCCGCGCGACATATCCGGATAACCACGCCTCATAAATGATATTTTTCTCTTCTTGGAGCATTTTTTCGGTCATCGCTTCCATCCCCCGTTCATGATCATCAGTTCGCGTAGCGGCACCTACCCGATTGTCGTTTCGTCCGAGCTTTCGATCGTATTCTCGTTGCAGGGCGCCGGTATTCACATACTTCCACCCGAGTGTATCGCGAAGATTTTTTGCAAGCGTTGTTGTTCCAACCGCAATCTTTCCAGAGATAGTAATTGCTGAGTATGTTGCATGGGAAAACATAGCTGTGGGTATTAGTGTATCAATTTCATAACGTCATGAACAGTGATGATGGCTGCGAGTGCGAGAAGCGTCAGCATTCCAAACATGTTGACGTACTGTTCCACCCGTCGATTCACCGGTCGTTTCGCAAGCATTTCGTAGATGATGAAGACGAGCCTCCCACCGTCGAGTGCTGGAAACGGGAGAATGTTAATAATTGCTAGATTCAGTGATAGTAATGCCATGAGTTCAAGGACGGCATTCTGGCCAAATCGTATCGCCTGCCCGGTGTACTGAGCGATACCAACCGGTCCCGCCACATCAACCTGAACGTTCTGAAATGTGAAGAACCGAACAGCGGTTGAGCTGAGTTCGATCACGATCTGCTTTGTAATTGTAACGGCGTGAACGAGGCCATAAAACGGCGCACGGTACCATGGGTACCGCTTTACTTCGTACGAAGTGACCGATATGCCTAGTGGGCCTTGACCAGCTGGAGGCTGCGTTCGAGGTGTCATGGTAATTGGTGTTGTGACTTGGTTCCGCTGCACCAGGAACCGCACCGGTTGTCCAGCGAAGCGTTTACTGTAGGAGATGAGTTCCTGGGTAGAATGTAGTGCGTATGACTGTCCGTTCACCGTCATTTGTGTGAGCACATCTCCTGATTTCAGCTGGGCTCGGGCTGCGGGACTGCCCTTCGAAATTGTTTCCACGATGACATGTTGTGTGGGCGTTGGGACACCTTGTGTAAAAAGATATGAAATGAGAATCCAGGCAAGAATAAAGTTGCCGACTACTCCCGCAACGACCACCGCCATTTTCTGTAATGGGGATTTGTTAATAAAAGCTCGCGTACTGTCAGGTAGCGGTGTACCACGTTTTTCTTCATGGTATTCCTCGCCGTAGAGTTTTACAAAACCACCAATGGGAAGGAGATTAATGCTGTAGAGCGTCTCACCTTTCTGAAAGCCCCAGATTCGTGGTGGGAAGCCAAAACCAAACTCTTCAACCTTTATTCCGTTTTTCTTTGCAGCGAGAAAATGTCCAAGTTCGTGGATAAGGACGAGGATCGCGAGGATAATGATAAAGACGACAACGTACATAGGTTAGATTTCTCGTATCTCCCGCTCTTTCGATTCTTTGATTGCGTCTACTTCTTTCATGACCTCGGTACTCGCGACGTCAACGTCTTTTTCAAGTCGAAACTTCATGTCTTCGGCTACTGTCTTTGCTTCGAACTGTGATTTTATTTTCCGTCGCGCATCATCGCGTTGTGCACGAATTTGTACACGCTTCTCCTCTACTTTTTGGTTCGCAAGTTTTATGAATTTGTCACGTTGCTCTTGGGAAAGCGGTGGAATTTTGATCATAATACGTGTTCCTTGCGTTGCGGGCGTAAGTCCGGTTCCTGAGCTGAGAATCCCCTTTTCTATATCGCCGATGGTGGAGTTGTCGAACGGTACGACAATAAGCGACTGTGGTCCTTCTGTGGTAATGGTTGCGATGTCACGGAGGCGAAGTGTTGTTGTGCCACCATAGGTGACAACCTGAACATTTTCAATCAGTGCAGGAGTTGCGCGCCCAGTTCTGATCGACTTTAGGTCTTCCTTCAGTGCGGCGGTGATCTTTTGTGCGCTTTGCTTAAACTGCGAGACGATTTCCATGTAAAGATTATAGAGGAAAAAAAGAAAAAATCACGACATGATGAATACGGTGCAGTGTCCTATGACGGGATGATCGATTACGTAGTACGAGGTTACTCACCCAGCTTCCAGCGGAGGATTCGAGCGATCTTGATGTTTTCGCCGAATTTAAGGACCGTCTCCTTGAGGAGATCATGAATTGTCTTGCTTGCGTCGCGAATATATTCCTGCTTGAGGAGTTCATCGGCATCCTTCGGATTAAGGGATGCGATCTGCATTGCAAGCTCCTTTCCAAACTGTTTGAAGTCTGGATTGCCAGAGACGAAGTCGGTCTCGCACAAGAGCTCGATGAGTCCTGCGGTCTTTCCATCATGATGAACGTAGCTAAAGATTGAGCCCTGACTCGTGGAACGACCCGCCACCTTCGTCACCTTGTCGGCGCCCCACTCCTGGAGCTTTTTCTTTGCTTTTACAACATCATTATCGGTCTCCTCGAGCGCTTTTTTGATGAGCGAGAATGAAACCTCAGTTTCTTCACGGAGCTGCTTGAGTTTTTTTAAGTCTGCGTTTGCCATAGGTTATAGTTCAGTATACCGAATCGTCTGATCGGAGGGTGGTTATTTTGCTAAGACTCCAAGGATCTGAGTTACGATGTATTCAATCGCTTTTGGCGAATCATCATTCGCAACAATTGGGTACTGAACGGTGTCTGGATCAGTGTTTGTGTCGGTGACCGCGACCACGGGGATGGAAGATTTTTGTGCTTCGTCAACAGCATTATGTTCTTTCTTGCTGTCGATGATGAAGAGCGCGGATGGATGTGCGGTGAGTGTGCTAATTCCTCCATAAAACTTTTCGAGGCGTGCGATCTGTTTTTTAAGTTTCACGGTTTCATGCTTCGCAAGATTGCTCCAGGCTCCCTGCGCTTCCTCGGCTTTGAGGTCGTTGAGTTTTTTGATGTTCTTTGCAAGTGTTTCAAAGTTCGTGAGTAGCCCTGGAAGCCATTTTGCGGTAATAAATGGAATCGCATGTTGCTTGCAGTACTCGGCAATAACCGGAGCAGCGACTTTTTTTGTTGCAACAACGAGTACGACCTTCTGATCCTCCTTCATGGTCTGCAAAAATGACTTTGCTTTTTCGACCTGAGATACGGTCTGCGTCAAGTCAATGATCGAAATACCGTTGTCCATTTTGTAGACGTATTTTCTTGCACGTGGATGAAGTCGATTGCGTTTATGACCAAGATGAAGCTCTGCGTCAAATAGATCTTGGACGTTTACTTCGTTCGTTTTTGCGGTTGCCATTTGGTAATTATATCAAAAAAGTTCCGTAATGTGAATCTAAATCACTCAGTGATTAAGAAGTTCTTTGAGGTATGCTCGGAGCTCCGGTCCTACCTCTGGGTGATCGAGCGCGAGTTCGACCGATGTCTTCATATACTCAAGCTTGTTGCCGGTGTCGTAGTACTTCCCATTCTCCACCTCAACTGCATATACCGGTACTCCTTCACTCTTCAAAAGATTAATTGCGTCGGTGAGCCAAATCTCGCCGCCTTTCCCAGGCTGAAGGCGCTTGAGTGCCGAGAAAATTTCTGGAGGGAGAATGTAACAACCATGAGTGGCTATCTGCGATGGAGCCTCATCGGGTTCGGGCTTCTCAACGATGGCCTTAATCTTATATACATTCTGTTCGCCGGATACTGGCTCGAGATCCGCGATACCATATCGTTTTAGATCTTCTTTCTTTTCTATCTTTACGCCAGAAATAACGATACCACCATACTTCTCATATACTGGGATCATCTGGGCAAGTCGTGGAGGTTTTGCATAAATAAACTCATCTCCCCACAGCACTGCAAACGGTTCATTATCAATCGCAGGCTCTGCGGCGAGAACAGGGGTACCGTTTCCATAGGGTCCCTTCTGTCGTACGTAGATAAAGTTCGCCATGTCCGCAATTTTCTTCACCTCTTCAAGGAGATGTTCTTTGCTTCCTTGAAGTAGGTTTTTGGTGAGGTCCTCGTTGGGTGCGTCAAAGTGATCTTCGATCGCTCGTTTGTTCGACCCGGTGACAATGATTACATTCTCAACGCCGGACTGCACCACCTCTTCTACAACATATTGAATAACCGGCTTATCGACTATTGGCAACATCTCCTTCGGCATTGCCTTGGTCTGAGGTAAAAATCTGGTCCCAAAACCAGCAGCGGGAATAACAGCTTTCTTAATTTTCGACATAGATTACTCTATTTTGATCGTAACTCGTTGTGCTAGTTCAATGCTGTTGTCAACGATCGCGGTAATCGTTGAGGTTCCTACCTCTTCCGATGTGAGGGTAAATGATGCCTTTCCAAACTTGTCAGTTATCGCAGTTTTGGGGCTGATGGTGCCGAGGGTTGCGTTCATGACGAGTTCGCGTGTTGCGAGTGGTTTGCCGGTCTTACTCCGAACAAACACATCGACCTTTACTGATTCGTTTGGTGTCGGATGGATGCTCAGCGGCCAGGCAAACATAAGGCTCTTTTCTGCTGAGGGTTCGGAGTCCTCTGCCGCTCGAGTAAATCTACTCAGTGGTTTCTGAAAAACCATCACAGAGAGAAATACAAAAAACGTAAGGAAAAATAACGAAATGAGTCCTGCAAGCTTCCTGTCCATTGGCTAATTATATGGCCAATCAATATTCAATGTCAAATAGTGAAGGTGTTTTAGCCTGCTGCAACGTTCTTTTTGTGCATCTCGTCATCGACAATCTGAACGATGTCGGCATGGATTTGTTCTGGTGTGCGCTGCTTCCCCTGAGGGTCAATACAGGTCACCGTTCGCCAATGATGGTTCGATGTTTGAAGTTCAGCGTAGACCTCCGCGGTATTCCGTCGATGTTCCTCACTTACCTCGTGAATGTCTGCTTTGCCTTTCAGATAGTCATGACCAGAACCTTTAGACAGCTTTTCCTCGGACTTTTGCATCGCAATATGCCAGGGTAGATCGAGGTAGATCACCAGATCCTCTTTCGGAATACCCAAGTGTTCATATTCGAGCTCCTGAATCCAGTTCATGAACTTCAAGCGATCCTCGCGATCAGGGATATTTGCCGATTGGTGAGCTACATTCGAAGGAACATATCGATTCGCGACTATTACACCACCGGATTGGATGAATGACCTGATCTCTTCTCGCCTCGTGCTTCTATCAAGTGCATACACGATTGAAACAAGGTATGGAGAGATAGTTTTAATACCGCCAAAATCTCCACGGAGGTACTTGGCAACAACTCTGCCAAAAAAACTATGGTACTGAGGGAAGTCGAGGTACAGTGTAGGCGTTCCTGTTTTTTTGTAGTATTCGAGGAGCAGCTGCGCTTGCGTTTCCTTTCCCGAACCGTCGGTTCCTTCAATGACAATAAACATAGAACGTATTATTATAGCGTAATCGACCCACCCGCCGAGAGCTTTTGTGACAGTATATTCTTTGATACGACATCTTCGATATGCGTAGCAAGGATACGCTGTATATCTCGTACCCCATACTCTGGTCGATAGTGTTTGTCGATGAGGGTAGCGATTGTGGCATCGCTCACCTGGACGGTTATATGGTGAAGACTCTGATAGTTGTCGGTGATATCTTTAACCTGCTTTCGAGCAATCTCCAGAACATTATTCTTTTCCAACGTCTGGAACGGAACGATACCATCGAATCTGTTGAGGAACTCTGGAGAGAATGTCTCCTCAACGCGCAGAACATTTGATGTGGCGATGATGATGAGGTGTTTACAGTCCACTCGTCTTCCCGATCCGCTTACAAAATAACCTTCATCAAGAATAGTAAGGAAAATATTGAGGAGATCGTGGTGTGCCTTTTCGATTTCATCGAGCAACAGGGTTGCGAATGGGGTCCGCTCGACCGCCTCGGTCAAGAGGCCGGGGCGCACATCATCTCGACCACCGATCAGCTGTGCAATAGTTTCGGGTTGCTGATACTCTGCCATATCGAACCGGAGCAGATGACTATCTGTACCTTCGGCATGTTCGAAAATAATTTTGGTCACCGCCTTCGCAGTAGCGGTTTTCCCTGTTCCGGTCGGACCGGTGAAGAGGAGCGTAGCAAGTGGCTTCTTACGTTTCCCGAGCATAACAAAAGCTCTCCGAAGTCCAGCCGCGAGTGTTTGTAAGGCCTGGTCCTGGTGCAGAATAATTCTTTGCAACTGAGGCTCCAGTGTGAGAAGTTTGTCTTTTAGAGTATCGTCAATTTCGGTCGGTGCTTTTGTTTCCTTTGAAATCGCGGCCTGCAGATGGGAAAGGGTAAGGGTCGAAGCTTTCTGTTGAGCAGCTACCGTACACGCATCTTCGAGAAGGTTCAAGGCTTTCTGCGGGAAGGGAAGTTGTGAAAGATAGTAGTCACTCTTTTCAATGCATTGTTCAATCATCTCATAAGGGATGATGCAGGAATACCGTTGCTCAAAGGTCAATGCTTTCTGTGCAACGATGAGGGTATTCTCTTCGGGAGTAGGCTCGTTAATCTCGAGTGGTGAGAAGAGTGTCTGAAGACTTGCCTGCGGGCGGAAGTATTTTTCGTAGTCATGTGGGGTTGTAGAAACTATGAGATGGATCGAACTGTGTTCTGCGCATTTCTGGATGGATGAGCTGAGATTCACACCAGCAGCATCGTTCGAGAGGTACTTTCCAAGATTATCTATTACCAGTACGATATTTTTTGCTCGCTCTCCTTCCCGGAGCAACTCTGCAAAAAATGTTTCTTGCTGTTCTGGCGTTTGATACCGCGCGAGAACCTTTTCAATATCCAGTTGAATAAATCGCTTATAGGCAAGTTGTTTTGCAGCGGTTCCCTCCTGCGATCGCTTCGCAAGCTCGTAGATTACTGAGTGTTTACCCGCGCCATCTTCACCGATGAGTACAACATTTGCCCCACGTTCCTTCATGAGCGATCTCGTAAGCTCCGCAAGCTCCTCTTCTCTCCCGATAAGATACGGTCTCGCACTGAGCATATCATCACCAAACTGATTGAGATGAATGGTAAAACCGGAGGTCCAATCGTACCCCAGCGGCTGGATTTTCAGAAGCTCAGTAAGACTCCACCACTCTCGCTTCTTGAGGAAGTGTTCGTAATAAAAATCAAACCATCGCTTCACTGAATCTCGATTATGTGCGTTTGCGTGGTTATGCATGAATGAATCAAAGTACGACTGCTTGAGCGCTTCTTCAGAGGGTGGAATGAGCGACTCCAGTTGGAGAATCGGAAGGAGAAGAAAAAAGATAAGCGTAGCAACCGGAAGGGCAATAAAGTACAACGTTGCAACGATAAGGAATGCAATGATGAGTGAGCTGCGAAGGGTAAATCCAAGACCGCGAGATATTGCATTGAATGTTAATCGATCTAACCATGAATGGCCTTGATCCTGATCTTGCTCATCCATCTGGATGTTCTTCCACGGTTCAAATAACGATTTCAGGAGCGCAGATACGGAAAAGAAATGAAATAAAAACAGCAGAAGATTATGCGTGGCGACAAAAAAAGTGCGAATTTTCTTCTGCATATGATCATTATAGGGAATGGAGAACAAAAGAGAAATGATTTTTTTAGATTGTCAAAACAATCCAAAAAAAGCACGCCATCATTTCACTCTTGACAAACGGTGATGCACCTATCAATATGGATTTTATACAAATAAAATCAGTGTGATTTTATGCGTATTGTTTTGTTCGTTTTTTTTCAATGAAAGCAACACCAATTGACATCGAGTCGATACAAAAAACACACCAGGCGATCCCACTCACCCATCTGCTTCCGGATACGAATGCAAACAAGCATTTTTATAAGAACGGACTGTCGAAGCTCATCCCGCGTCTCACGATCAAAGTCCATTCAGATCTCGAGAAGTGCTACTCACTTTGGGATGCGTTTTCACCTCGAACTTCGTTGTTTGATGCGTGGGATATGCGATACTCGTTTTATCAGGCGTTTGAGCATAAGCCATACTTTTATACCCTGTATGAAGGGCGGAAGGCACTCGGTGTCATGCCATTATGGTTCAATAGTCAAGAACAACGCTATGAGTTTTTTGGTGGTTGGTGGGTCGAAGGCAATTCATTTTTCGTAAGCGACGAGCATCTTGTTGATTTTTTCTTGGCCACACTTCCAACTCCTATGACGCTCTGGTCCCTTCGTGCTGATCAGCCGTTCGAGCGAATGCAGGTGTTTGGTTCGGTAGATCTCGATAATGAACCGAATTTTTATAAGAATATTGAGGGAATTCAGTCGATCGACTCACTCCTCAAGGAATACAAGAAAAAAGATCGGCATCACCTGAAGACCGACTACCTTCGCATGAAAAACTACGGAGTACGACTTGAGGTGATCGAGCAAGACAAGCAAGAGCAACTTTCCGTACTCGAAACACTGTTTGCGATGAACATCAAGCGCTTTGCATCGGAGAAGGAGAAGAGCGTATTCGAACAAGAGGAGTACAAAACCACCTTCCGACAGATAGTGCGAAACGCAGGCGTATATGATGTCAAGTTTCTCGTGGCAAAAATTCAGAACCACATTGCCGCCGTCGACATGATTATTACCTATAACGACATCTACTACCAATTCCAAGGAGTCAATGACACAAGTCGATTTAATGGAATCGGAAACTATATGGTATACGTCGAACTCGAGGACGCCATAAATCATCGCTTCAAGATGATCGACTGTCTCCAAGAGGATCATACCTGGAAGCATCGATTCTTCGAAAAGGCAGATCGGTTCATCTTCTCCAAAGACCGATAACCACGTTCCTACCGAGATTTTTTGATGTAGTGCTCGTTCCCGTCGTGATACGTGGAAAAATCAGAAAATAGTTCCTCTCCAGGGGCAATATCACGCAGTGTAATGAAATGCTCCCCATCTTCATCCGTCCCAACGTTGGGTGTGTCTGAGTGGTTGATGAGATATGGTAGATCGATTGGGTTGTACCCATGTGTGGGAACATAGATACGACCTTCCTCTTTCGCGCTGTACGCATCGATCATCTCAAATACCGGTTTGGGTAAGGCTGCCTTGAGCTCCTCTTCGGGAAAATCAAGGTATTCTGTATGTTGGAGACTCTTGAAGGGATTTGTACCCTTTGGTATGTCGCGAATGGCGAACAGTCCTACGCCATGCACTCCCGACGGCTGTATGCGTACGTAAACATCCGTTTGCAAGTGTTGTAAGAGGTCATTTTTTGTAATCATAAGGTATTAGAGTAGCAATTTTTTCTCAAGAGATCAACAATTTCGATCCGAGTAATCTGTGTTATAATTTACAAGGTTTGGGCGCATGGCTCAGTGGTAGAGCGTCGTCCTGATAAGACGAAGGTCGATAGTTCAATTCTATCTGCGCCCACCAATATCAGTGGAGATTTGGACGCTTAGCTCAATGGCTAGAGCATCGCGTTTACATCGCGAGGGTTAGGGGTTCGAGTCCCTTAGCGTCCACCCTACTCCGGTCGCACTCAATTTACCTTGCATTCATATTCGGTTATCAGTTTATAATGGATCTATGTTGTATTTCTCCGAGCTCGTCGACCGAAAGATATTTACTGAAGACAATGTGTACGTTGGTAAGCTGCAAGATCTAATCTTTAAGCTGTCAGAGCGTGCAGATATTTCTAAGCTTGTTATCAAGTCCAAACTTGATCCGAAGACTATTATCGACTCCGCAGATCTCATCAAGGTCAATGGTTCAATTACCATCAAAAAGAACTACCATGTGGTTGAGTTGGAAGAGAACGAGCTTTACCTCAGTAAAAATCTTCTTGATAGCCAGATCATCGACATCTCTGGTGACAAAATGGTTCGAGTGAACGATGTTGCAATTCAGAATCAACCCAGTCTGTTCATCGCAGGTGTAGACATCGGTCTGATTGGTTTTCTCCGATGGTTCGGTCTCGAGGATTTTGCGAATAAGATGCTCAATCGATATGGCGTCAAGCTGAAGTCACAGTTTCTCTCATGGGCGGATATTCAGACCCTCGAGTTGAGTCGAGGTCATGTGCGCATTAAAACTGAACAACTCAAACTTCAGAAGATACGCCCGGAGGACCTTGCGGACTACCTCGAACAGACAAACATCGATAATATCGGTCATGTGCTTCGATCCTTTACCTTACAACATGCAGGAGAGGTTCTCGATAATCTCAATCTTAACTATCAGGTCGAGTTCTTCAAAAAGAATGATTCAAAAGAAGCTGCCCACTTCATGAGTCATATGGAGTCGGAGGAAGCAGCGGACGTGCTCGCCGCATTACCGAAGAAAAAGAAAGATGTACTTCTCGAGTTATTGAACGAATCCAGCAGAAAACGAATAGAGCATTTGTTGAGCATCTCAGAGAGTCCAGTCGGAGATCTCTTATCTACAGAGTTTCTCACCATGGACTCCAACTCAACAGCAAAAGAGGTTCTAAAAACAGTAAAAGAGGTTTCACAGGATTTTGGTGAAATTCTGTACGTGTACTATCTTAACTCTGAAAAGCAACTGATTGGCGTTTCGAGTTTGAAGTCGATCGTGGCGCAAAATCCGGACACACCGGCATATAAATTTATGCGGCCTAAGATAGAGGTCGTTTCTTTATCGACCCCGGTCAGTGTGGTGTGGAAAAAACTGCTGAAATATAAGTATTACGTAATGCCGGTTGTCGATCGGGATCGGCGAATGATCGGACTCGTCAAATTAGATGATGTTAGTGAGTTGATCATGCAATAACAATGCAGAAATTTTTTTATCGGTGGTCTCGTCGATTCTGGATCTTTTTGGCTGTGCTCGGGCCTGGGCTGATCACCGCTGTTGCAGATAACGATGCGGGAGGCGTCGCAACCTATACCGTCGCAGCGTCCTTATTCGGCATTGCGTCACAGTTCATGATCATTCCGACCACGATCGTTCTCGCACTTACTCAAGAAGCAGGAGCTCGCATCGCAGTGGTGACACGAAAGGGTCTTGCGGATCTCATCCGAGAACGGTACGGGATTCGTATCGCAACGCTCGTATTCGTTCTGTACTTTATCGTGAATCAAGGCGTGGTGTTGCAAAATATGAGCGGACTCAAGGCGGCGATTAAGTTACTTTCGATTCCATGGCAACTCCCACTCATTGGAACCTGTCTGGTCTTGATCACTGCAGTGCTTTACTTCAACTACAGAAGCTTACAGAGGATTTTTTTTCTACTCATCTTTTTTTACCTCTCTTATATACTCGTCGCGTTTCAGACGAAACCGAACTGGGCAGGGTTGTTTCAGGAAACGTTGATTCCCCAACAGATATCCATGGGGCCTGGGTACTGGTTTTCGTTAATCGCGGTTCTTGGAACGACTATCACGGCGTGGGGACAGTTTTTTGTCGCAAGTTTCGTGAACGACAAAAAATTATCACTCGATCAACTTCGGTATGAAAAGTGGGAGATTTACCTCGGGGCAGTTCTCACCAATGTGCTCTCGTACTTCATTGCGGTAGCGGTCGCACAAACACTATTCACGAACCATATACAGGTGCAGGATGGAGCGGCAGCGGCGCTCGCGCTCAAACCACTTGCAGGAGACAGTGCATTTATGTTGTTCAGCGCCGGATTATTTGGCGCATCACTCCTTGGACTTACGATCATTCCACTCGCAACCGCATATGTCTTTGCTGAGCTCTTTGGTTTTGAGGGAAGTCTTGATACGGACTTCCGAAAGGGAAAATTATTTTACCTTTTTTTTATTCTCCAGATCGGTATTGCTCTTCTCGTTTCGCTCTTACCGCAGGTTGGACTGTTTCAGATTACACTGTATGTCGACTTTCTCAACGGTGCCATGCTCCCGATGATCTTCTTTTTTCTCATCCGATTCGCAAGTGATGCGGATATCATGGGGAAATATGTCATCTCCGGAACGAAAAAAATTCTTCTGTATATTGCGATGGGCGTCATCCTCGCCGCAGTCGTCTTGTCGTTTGCGGGTAAGATCCTGGGATTGTCATAAGATATGAGATCAAGTATCACATCGAAATGGTTCTTTTCCGATCCAGGAATTTTACTTCGATTCTTCCTCGTGTTTATCAAGGGAGATCTTCTCGTTCTTCTTCCCTTGACTGTTGTATTGATCGTGTTGACGATCTGGTCGACATCCTTTGGATTATATATGGTCGGCGTATACGCTTCGGTGCGATTTGGTGGTGAAATGGTGTACTGGATTCACCAGCAGTTCGGTGATCGGTCGTATCGACCGTTCGACTTCGGACTTCGCAAACTGGATAATCACGCGATCTACATTCTGTACCAGCTCATCGCTCTGGTGGGTGTAATGGTAGGCATTGCGCTGACGTATCTCTCAGGAAGTATCAGATAGGGTGCATCTTCGTTTAGACTGTTAATCGGGTTAGGAAGAAACCAATTTTTAACTAAAAACGGTTTAAAAAAAAGAAAGGAGGTGATCCATCCGCTCCTTCCAGAACGGATACCTTGTTACGACTTAACCCCCATCGCCGAAAATATCCTCCTCCGCCAAAGGCGGAGTTCAGATAATTCCAACTTTGTTGGCTTGACGGGCGGTGTGTGCAAGAGGCAAGAACGTATTCACCGCGACATGACTGATTCGCGATTACTATCAATTCCGCGTTCATGGGGTCGAGTTGCAGACCCCAATCCCCACTGAGGACAAATTTGTGGATTAGCTCCTCATTGCTGAGTGGCAATACCCTCTGTTTTGTCCATTGTAACATGTGTGTAGCCCAAGGTATAAGGACCATGCTGACTTGACGTCTGCCCCTCCTTCCTCCCG
>CAZHVF010000008.1:0-33558 GCA_964535635.1 uncultured Gammaproteobacteria bacterium
ATTATAGCAAATTCGTTATAATAATGAAATGGAAGATGTGAATAACCCGTCCCACTCACTCCTTCATTCTTTTTGCGTGCGACCACACGCATCCTTCGAATCTCGAATTGAGGGAGAGGAAATACTCCTCGTACTCCGGGCACATCCAATAACGCAAATTCCATGGGTACTCAATGGCGTATTCTTATTCATCCTGCTACTGTTTATTAACGTGTTCGCATCCTCTCTCTTTTCATCTCAACAGCTGTTCATTTTTAATCTCGGAGCTGATGCCTTCATTTTTTCATACTATTGGATCAATTTTCTCTCATATTTTTTTAATGTGGGCATCATCACGAATAAGAGGGTTCTCGATGTTGATTTTCATGCAGTCATTTACAAAGAGATTACCGAAGCACGGATACAAAAAATTGAAGACATTACAGCTAAATCTGGTGGATATTTTGGGTCAGTATTCAACTATGGGAATGTGTTTGTACAAACAGCCGGAAGCGAGTTGAACATCGAATTTATGAATGTACCGAAACCAAATGAGGTTATTAAAATTATTAATGGAGTAATTGAATAATATGGATGCAATTGCAACCGCACTATCTTCTAATCGTGGAGTATTCGATCTTTTATTCAAGCTTTTTGTGGAAGTCGGAAGTGTTCTATATCTTATTTACGCGCTGGTTCTTTACAAACAAACAAAGTTAATGTTACGGGCAATCGAAGAGAGCGGTGCTCTTATTATCCGTGCGGCATCATTTCTTCAAATTCTCTTCGCTATCTTCCTTATCATCCTGAGCTTTGGTATCATCTAAGAATGATACGTCCCCATGTACGGAAGGGTCTCCAGTCGAGTGATCAAAATGAGCCGGTCGCATTTTATCATTCCGCTAACACCTTCGTGCTGCTCTCGGTGCCTGGCGCGTTCAATGAGCAGGAGGTCCAACAGAGTAATGAGGCGCTTGTTCGTGAGATTGAAAGCAGACATGCGGCTACGGCTGATGAATTCGAAACGCTTGTCTCAAATGCATTTCATTCAGCAAATCTAACCCTGTCATTTTCTGTTGCAGTGATTACGATTCATGAGGACATGGCTTTTTTGAAGACATTTGGAACAGGATCAATCACACTGCATAGAGCGGGAAGAGTAGTGACGCTCGTTTCACACGGAGCGTATGGAAAAGGGGCGGTGATACCAGCGGATAAGTTTGAGTTGGTTGTTGGCGAGCCTGGATCCAACAGTAACATTGAGATAGATTTTACCGAAGATGCGGGAGTGGTTGATGACCCTTCGAACCTGGATGATGTCGTCCAATCGCCACCCCCCCAACCGCCTCAGGAAAGGGCAAGGCCGGCAGTTCACTTGAAATGGAACCTTGAGAGAAAACATCTTCTCATTGGTCTTTTGGCGCTCATCGCGGTCCTCCTCGTTTGGAATATGATGAACTCATATACCAGTAAGACAGCGCAGGAAGATCGCGCTGCGATCTCACGAACACAGGAGATCGTCATGCAAAAACTCGATCAAGCTCGAGATGTGTTTGAGTTAAATGCGGCAAGGAGCTCAGCGCTGATCGCTGAGGCGAAGCGGGATGTCGATCAACTTGAGAAAAGTCTTCATAGTCCTCATCCTACTGAGATCGCAAATCTGCGACAACGCGTCTCTTCACTTCAGAGCGAGATTGTCGGAAACGCAAAAATTACTCCACACGAGTTTTTGGATCTAACGTTAGAGAACAAAGACGCACAAGGATCGAAGATGTGGTTGTACGACGGAATGGTTGCGGTGCTCGATCCACGCGGAACGGTATATCTCGCTTCACTTGAGAAAAAAACGCTCAGTTCAGTAAAAAGCTCGGCACTGTCCGGTGCAACGGTTGTCGGTCTGAACGATAGCGACGTATTTTTTTATAAGCCAAATTCAGGCATTGGGAAAATTACGTTAGATGGGGAGAAGAAGAGTGTTGCGATAAAAAATGACAGCGAATGGAAGTCGATCGTTGATATGAAGATCTACAACAGCAATATCTATCTTCTTGATGCAGGAAAAGGACAGATTTGGAAGTATATTCCAACCGAAGACGGGTACGCGAGTAAGTCGGCATACTTTCAATCGACCGCGTATGCGGTAAAGGCAAGCTCATTCGCTTTTGATCAGTCCGTCTACGTCGCACAGGATAAGCTTCTTACGAAGTATACATCGGGACTTCAGGACGGATTTTCTCCACAGTATCCTGAAGCTGAACCATCGATCACGCGTGTCGTAACCTCAGCTGATGATGATCTCGTATACCTTTGGGATCGGAAGAAAGGGATCATTATCTCACTCACGAGCGATGGGGCCTATCAGCGATCCTATGAAGCCGATATCCTGTCGAAAGCATCGAGTGTCGAGGTGTATAAAAAAAATGCCTATGCACTCCTGAACTCCAAGCTCTACCAGCTTCCATTGAAGTGATATAATAAGCTTCATGAGGCTCCGAGACATCTCTGACGCTGAGCTGGTCACCCTGCTTCTCCAACAGGACGATATAGCGCTCCGAGAACTGGTGCGTCGATATGAGCGACCGCTCTATGCGTTTGTGTTTCGAACACTTCGCGAGCGTGAAAGCACACAGGAGGTTGTCCAGGATGTATTTATTGAGCTTTTCGAAGCACTGAGAAGCTATAAAGGCGAAGCCGCTCTCAAGACCTATCTCTTCAGTATTGCACGTAATAAAACCATTGACCGCATCCGAAGAAAGAAAATTAAAAAGATCCTCTTTTCTGCAATACCTCCATTCATTCTCGAACGACTGAGGACAATGGTAATTGATGATGAACTCGACAGATCGATGATTGAGACGAAAATTACTACCGTTCTCAGTTCGCTTCCGAATGATTATGGGGTCATCATCCGACTCAAGTATATTGAGGGACTCTCGGTGAAGAACATTGCAACGAAGATGAAGCTGACGGTGAAGGCAAGCGAAAGTCTCTTATTCCGAGCACGAAGATCATTTATTTCTCTCTATAACCGATTATGAATCTCTCTTATTTGAAACAGAAATATCATGAAGCATTTATCGTTGAGCCGAGCGATCTTGGAAATCCCTCGCTTACTCGATGGTACAAACAAGTAAGTTCCTCATTGAAGGTTATGCCATTTTTCTACTTAATTCCACTTTCATTTCTCATCGCACTTGCGGTGTCACTCGTCTTTCATATGCCACTCGTGAAGTTGACGACGAAGCTACAACATGCTTTCTAAGATTCTTGCCACCCTGCTCCTCGTATACCGAAATAGTGTCGGCCTTGTTCTCAAGCCGTATCGTACCATGCGAAGCATTGCGACCAGCGCAGATATTTCGCATGCGTTTACACTTCTCAGTGTTGCATGCATCTATCTTATACTTAACCCAACGCCGACCGTTCTGGCAAACGCGACGCTTTTCTTCATCTTTGTCGTACTCCTATCCGCAAGCCGGAAGCTACGATTCGATCAATGGGACGTGAGTACGGTTATGACCGTCATGACATATACCCTGATACCCACCATGCTCTGGTTTTATGTGAGCTTTGGACTTAACGCGATTCTTCCTCCACCAAGAACTCCTTCTGTATTTGGAAAGAGCCTGAGTCTGCTCTATATTGCGTTCTCGATATCGATTCTGTTCTGGAAGATCATGCTGAGCTTTCTTGCGATTCGATTTGCTGGAAAATTCTCGTTTTATGCCGCACTCGCGGTACTGGGAATCTATGCAGGAACAATATTCTTTTTAATCTTCCAAACGCTCCATACCGGATGGCTCAGTGTGCCATTTATCTGAGCGAATGATTTGATTACCACATCCGACTCATATAGTTACATGACGCTCGTAGAACGACCGAGAACGGAGTACCCAGTGCACTATTCTGAGAGGGAGTTTGACCGCCAGGGAGTGATTCTCGTTCTCGCGTATATGACGCACACTGGGGAACCATCCATCTGCCTTCTACGACATAAGCGCAATGACCGGAAGGGGATTCGTGAAGGAGATCTGGGGCTTCCATCAGAAACGATCGAACTTGGAGATAGTTCAACCGATCAAGATGATGCTGCTATGAACGCTGTCCAACGGTTATTTACCGAAGAACTTGGTGTTCAAAACCCGCATAGTATTGGTCTCTACACAACCCGGCATTGTTCCGATGAGGGCTTTACACATACATTCAATCTCGATACGGGTCTGAATGGGGATTCATCAAACGCGCTTGGATACGGATTGGTGATGTGGACCCAGAATCCGGTACCGGTGATTCGGGCATTTCAACGAGGTCAATCAAAAGAACTCGTAGATTCAGGAGAACTCTCAGGAATCTCATTCGTCCCCGTAAGCCAAATCTTAGATGCAAGCTCTCCTCGATCGTTCAGAACAGCACCTCATGCGCCTACCATTGTTCGACAGGTTATGGACGCTGGCATGTTGCGTCATCCCTAGTATGAAGAATCATCAACTCATCCTTCTTAAGTTTGGGGGGAGCCTCATTACCGATAAAAAAACACCGTACACTGCAAGACTCGACATCATTCGGCAGCTTGCTCGCGACTTTGCAGTAGTTTATAAAGCACAGTCGAATCGGCGGTACATTCTTAGCAACGGCGCTGGTTCCTTTGGTCACTACGCTGCGCTTCATCACGATGTACGGACACCCGACGGATTCCGTTTTATCCACGAAAAGGTAAGAGAGTTAAATTCATTATTTCGACAGGCGCTTGAAGATGAAGACGTTCCGGTGAAGGTCTTTACGGGGGCAGATATACTTCGACTGAACGACGGTAAACCTGTTGACATTTCGGTCGATCTAATTCGGTCATGCCTTGCTGAAGGCATCGTGCCGATGATGTATGGAGATGTAATCCCAGATGAAGTACGGGGTGGTGTTATCTATTCAACCGAGATGTTATTCGAGTGTATTGTTCAACAACTCATTTCAGAGTACGCTGATGTCGAGATACTTCATCTTACTACCGTTGCTGGATTTCTCGACGCATCCCACAAGGTGATATCCAGCGTTACAAGAAAAAATATTGCTGGACTGGAGCAACATTTTTCAGCCATTGCAGGTTTCGATGTCACGGGTGGAATGAAACACAAGATTGAGCAATCACTACAGCTCGCAGATTCGGGTATCCGGACAAGAATCGTTGATGGTTCGATCCCAGATATCTGTCAAAAAATCATCCTCGCAAAGGAATCGTTGGGAACCACTATCTCGTGAGAAGTCCTTTTGACAAAAAGGCGTGAACCCAGGGTGCAAACTGATACACCGCTCGTTTCACCGGGTCGTTCAGCTCTTTCTTACTCACGAGTGAGTATCCATATGCGACCTCAGTATTAACAATTGGGAGTCGAGTTGTCTCAGCGGTCAGTAGGTAACAGTACTCATGTTCGCGATATTCGCTGTTGGGGTCCTTGTCATCGTAGAGTGCAAACCCGACATTGCTGAAATGTTGCACATCGGTTTTTTTCATTCCCCACTCTCGATCAAGCGTGGCGTAGACCGCATCTTCCACAGACTGAATCGATCCGTTGATAACCTGTGGATGAGACGAAGCGGTTAAGTCGAAGACTTTGTCAAAGACAGGATGTTTGCGATGCTGACAGATTATCTTGCCATCATAATACACAGCGACGGTGAATGCTCGGTGGAGAATTCCTTCGCGGTGTGCTTTCCAACGCTCAACAGGAGCGATGAATTGATCTTGCTCATCTACCTGTGGAATGTAGATATCCTTTGTGAGGTACGTACGCGTTTGCGACATGCACTATTATACCGAGATAGATTATCGGAAGGTCGGTATGACGAACTTGAATCCACCATTGCTCGGGCTAATGATCCCTGAGTCGGGGAAGACGATCGCAAAAATTGCGTTAAACAATACCAAGACGACTATTGCAATGAAGATGCCGACAATCGCACTCCGAATCCTTGACTGCGCCTTCTGTAGTTTGTCCTTTTCGCCGCCGGATGTCACCCAGCTAATTGCACCCCACAGCATGTATACCAGCGCAAGAATTCCAATAAAGACGAGAAAAATATTAATTCCTCCAGCTATCAATTTGCTAAGGTCCGCACCAGGGCGAGCGGCGCCGATTCCGTTCACGGGCGGTGTTACCTTTCCGAAAATTGGTGCTACGTTTTGCATGATTAGAATGGAAGCCCCGTGCCGGTTACAACGCCAACAAGGGACACAATAAGATAACTAAAGAGTATCAGAACAAGACCTAATACTGAATAGGTAATCGTTTTTCTTGCTTTCTGGACTTTGTCCTGTTCGCCACTACTTGTGACGTATGTGAATGCGCCGTAGAGTAAAATCGCCAGGAACACGAGTGATGCAACGATCATGATTGTCGGAAGGAGGAGATTGAGAATCGATCCGATTGAATTAAACTTGGCAATCGGGTTCACCGAGGTCTGGTCAATGCGAACACTTGCGTATGCGGCGGGGATCATAGTAACAGTCTATTCGATAATATTGACGGTGTCAAATTGGTGTTTTGAACTATAATTACTCAATGGACCAGACTACAACCGTACCTCATCATATCGCAATTATTCCTGATGGAAATAGACGGTGGGCAACCGGAAAAGGACTCCCCACATTCGAAGGTCATCGGAAGGGATTTGCAGCGCTCGAAAAAATTGCAACCTATCTCCGTAAACAAGGTGTCCAAACACTGACGGTGTGGGCGTTCTCGACCGAGAACTGGTCCCGAGACGAGAAGGAGATCACGTACCTCATGGAGATTTATGAGAAGTGGCTCCGATCAAATCTCAAGACTGCGCTGAAAGAACACATCCGTATCGTACATCTCGGGCGAAAGGATCGTATTCCATCCTCTCTTCTCAAAACACTCGATGAGGTAGAAGAAAAAACACAGTCATTCAATCAATACTATCTTGCAATTGCATTAGATTATGGAGGGAGAGATGAGATGGTGCGTGCCGTTCAGAATATGCAGTCCTCTCAGAGCGCAATTCAAAGAGAAAGCGACATCGATCGTTTTCTCGATACGAAAGATCTCCCATATCCAAACCCAGACCTCATCATTCGAACGAGTGGGGAGCAGCGGACCTCAGGATTTTTGAGCTGGCAGTCTGCATACAGTGAGTATATTTTTCTCCCAAAGCATCTCCCAGACGTGTCGACCACAGACATGCAAGACTGTCTTGATGAGTATCAACGACGACAGCGGAGATTTGGGCGATAACGCCGATTATCCACACGCTACATATTGCGCGCATACCTTGATCCGAGTACAATTACCGCATGCAATCATTCTCCTTTTCGATAACAAATAAGATCCTCACATCCATCTCGAAGATCGAAGCAGCTGAAGAAGTGATTAAGCATGCGCCGCTTCTTCCCCTTTGGGAGAAGCAGTTTAAAGAGGACGCTGTGGTGCGCTCTATCTATCACGGTACTCACATTGAGGGGAATCAACTTCAAAAAGACGAAGCGCTTGATGTACTTCAGGGTAAAGACGTAATCGCCCGTCCACGAGATGTCCAGGAGATTATTAATTACCGCAAGGTCATTGAGCTGATCGACGATGAGGTGAAGCGAAAGATCGAGACGATCACCGAGCCGCTGATTAAAAAAATTCATCGCACCATTGTTACGAAAGTACTCGATGAAGAGCAGTCAGGAGCATATCGGACGAAGCAGGTTGTGGTCAAGGATTCTCAGACAGGAAATGTAACATTCACTCCACCGACTCCCGTTGAAGTCCCGTTCTTGATGCGAGAGTTTCTCTACTGGTTGAATCGAGATAGTACCACTGAAATTCATCCGGTGCTCAAGGCGGGTATTGCACATCATGAACTCGTCCGTATTCATCCATTTATCGACGGAAACGGTCGTGTTGCACGGGCGCTCGCGACGTTAATTCTGTTACTTGGTGGATATGATATTCGAAGGTTTTTTTCGTTAGAAGAATACTATGACAAAGATGCGCTCTCCTATTACGAAAATCTTCAGAAGGCCTCGTCGGGAGATCTCACCTCATGGCTCGAATACTTTACCTGGGGTGCTGCTGTTGAGTTTGAGAAGGTGAAAGAAAAAGTTCTGAAACTATCGCGGGACGTGAAGATGAAGGAAAAGTTCGGTGGGCAACAGATCTATCTCAACGATCGACAGGTGAAACTGGTTGAATACATTCAGGAGATTGGGTATCTCCAAAATCAATCGTTTGGATCGGTGATCACCGATGTTTCCGAGGACACGATTCTACGCGATATTCAAGATCTCATTAAAAAAGGATTAATTAAGAAGGTAGGAAGCACAAAAGCTGCTCGATACGTCATGGTGTAACTATGAAGTTTTCAGAATTTGCACATCATCTTGAGAAGATCGAACAGGTGTCGTCGCGTCTTGAAATCACCCGTCTCCTATCGGAACTTCTCAAGCAACTCCACCCTGATGAAATTGCCCAAAGTCTCTACCTCATGCAGGGCCGAATCGCTCCACAGTATGTTGCATTGGAGTTTGGTATGGCAGAGAAGATGGTCTCGAAGAGCGCACAGACCGCAATGAACATCGAAAAAAAATACTTCGAGACAGAGTTGAAAAAACTCGGAGACATCGGTCAGGCAGTCGAACAGTTCAAGAAACAGTATGCTTCCTTCGATCAAGAAGATCTTGAGATTGTGACGGTGTTTGATCATCTTGAGCAACTAGCCAAGGAATCGGGCAAGGCATCACAAGAGCGAAAGGGAAATATTCTTGCCCAGCTCATACGCCAACTTGATCCACGTTCATGCCGATTTCTTGTTCGCATTCCTCTCGGCGCTCTTCGTATTGGCTTCTCAGATATGACGGTGCTTGATGCTCTTTCCTGGATGGTGCAGGGGGACAAAGGTCTTCGCTCTGTCATCGAGCAAGCATATCATGTGCGTCCGGATATCGGATACATCGCTCAATTAGTGAAAAGGGACGGCGTCTCCGCACTGCGCTCAGTACGACCAGAAGTATTTACTCCGATTCTCATGATGCGGGCAGAGCGGTTATCATCAGGACAAGAAATTATTGATAAGATTGGTCGATGTTCGGTCGAGTCGAAGTATGACGGATTCCGTCTCCAAATTCATCTCAGTAATCGTGAGGTAAAGCTCTATTCACGGAGCCTCGAAGACATGACATATATGTATCCCGATATTGTCTCAGCCGTTCTCCATCGTGTAACGGTTAAGAGCGCAATCTTCGAAGGTGAGGCGATTGGGTATGATCCAATGACCCAAAAACTCCTCCCATTCCAGGAGACTGTTCAGCGGAAACGAAAACATGACATCGAAGAAAAAGCAAAGGAAATTCCGCTTCGCTTGTTTGTCTTTGATCTGCTGTACCTCGATGGCAAGAGTTGTATTGATGAACCGTTTCAGGAGCGAAGGAAGCGTCTCTCTCAGGTGGTGCGGACCGACAGTAGTGGCACCGCTCCCATTCTCCTTGCTGCGGACAATATCGTTGATGATCCCCAAGAAATTGAACAGATGTTTGACGAGGCGATCGCACAAGGACTCGAAGGTATTTTGGCGAAGAAACTCGATGGGGTATATCAGGCTGGTGCTCGTGGTTGGAACTGGATCAAGTTCAAGCGAAGTTATTCATCCAAAATTGATGATACGATTGACTGTCTGGTTATGGGGTACGACTATGGAAAAGGTAAGAGAACGGCTTTTGGAATCGGGGCGTTCCTCGTCGGCGTCTATGATGAGAAACTTGAGCGATTTGTAACAGCGGCAAAGATTGGAACCGGGTTAACCGATGATGAGTGGAGGCGGTTGAAAAAGGAATCGGATCAGCACGCTATTAAAACGAAGCCGGAAGAGTACGAAGTTCATAAACTCATGCACTGCGATGTCTGGGTGAAGCCGAAGATCGTGGTAGAGATTAAGGCAGATGAGCTTACAAAATCACCAACTCACACAGCAGAGTACGCACTCCGCTTTCCTCGATTAGAGCGATTTCGAACAGATAAAAAACCTGAGGACGCTACATCGCTCAACGAATATCGGAAGATGTTCGAGGCGCAGAAGAAGTGATCACTGATGACCGCGGTAGGTTTTGAGTGTTCGCGCGGGATACTCAACCAGGAATTCGTACGGGTCGCGTTTTATTCTTCGAGCAGAGAACTGTGCTTCAAAATGAGGATCAAACACAATTGTTCCGTGGTGCTTATAGATATGCACGCTGATATCGATATCCTCGTGAAACTCCGGATTATCGTCGCAGAGCTCGTCCTTAATTTCATGCCAGATTTTTTTTGTGATCGCCATGCTCGTTCCGAAGAGTGGAAAGAATCCTGAGATTTCTTTAAAGAGGTACAGGGAGGCTTTAAAGAGTGGCTTTACATTCTTAACCGGAAAATCATAGAGCGTATTCAGCCCGATCAGACCATCGATTTTTTTGTGTTTGGTGAAGTTGTAGGTAATCCGTTCAATCCAGTTTGGGGGAAGGATGGAGTCTGCATCGCATCGCGCGAGTACTTCATGTTTCCCAGAATCAAATCCCTTCGCTCGGCTATACGTCATTCCCTGTTTTGATTCTTTGACAATGCGAACCGGGAACTGTTGTGCAATCTCAATGGTACGATCGGTACAGTTATTGTCCACTACGATAATTTCAGCAGGCGGGACGGTCTGATTCTGGAGTGATGTGAGACAGGTACCAATAAACTTCTCCTCATTGTACGTGGGGACGATAACCGAGACATTCATATTAGTCGTGAATGGTGTTGAATTTTTGTAATAGATAAACGAATGCTCCCGCCATGAGCGTTGCTGCAACCAGCAGTGGCGCTTGTATGGAATAGATGGTTGCTATGATACCAGAAATCGCCGGTGGAATCGACTGTGCGAGTGCAGAGAGGCTGGCATTGAGACCAAGTATCTTGCCGTATGATCGTTTGTCACCATTCACACTGAGAAGCGACAGGATACCGGTCTGCGAGAGTCCGTTGGCGATGGCGAAGACTGCAGTTCCTGCGTACAACGTAACGATGGGAAGCGTTTGACTGAAAGCGAGCGATAACACTGCACAAAGGACAAGACTAACCGCGACCATTCGTTTATTACCCAGCAGCGACGCAACTACGCGTGTAAAAATGATCTGAGTAGCAGCGATCCAAAGTCCCGTATACGCAAAGTACTCTCCGGTCGCGTTTTGGTTGAAGTGATACTGTTTAAATAAAATGACTCCAAAGAATGAGACAAACATGGTAAACGCAAACTGGTAGAGGAATCCAATTACAAACAGTGCTCGAAGTCGAGTATGTCCAAATGCCGCACCGATATCTTCAAGCGACTGCAGAACATGAAACGATGATGATCGCCGGCTTTTTTCGTGTGTTTCGGAAAGGAGGAGTGCGGTGACGATCGTCGCGACGATGCTCAGCGCCGCAGCTGCGATAAACGGAGTATCGATTCCAAAGAGTGGATTGAGCGTTGTGTCCGAGAGTCGTCCGCCGATGTACGGGCCGAGGATAAAGCCGATACCAAATCCAGCGCCAAGGAGTCCGTACACCCGTGTCCGGTCGCGCTCTGACGTAACGTCTGCTGCGGTCGCTTGCGCAATGGCAATATTGCCACCCATCATGCCACCCACCGCACGTCCCAGTAGGAGGAGTTCGATGCTATTGGTGCGAATCCCGAACACCGCCATCCCATATGACAATGCTGTTGTCCCAAGACAGGCGATGAGAAGTTTCTTTCGCCCATACCGATCCGAAAGTTGTCCTAAGATCGGAGACGAAAAGAACTGGAGGAGTGGATAGATGGCGACAAGGAGTCCGTACAGTATGTACTCTCTCGTTAAGAGCGGGTGAATCGACCCAAGAAATGAGGTATTGAAATGATGTATAGAAAGAAGCGATGGAAGAATAGGAATGATTATTCCGAACCCTAATAGATCGAGAAAAATAATGAAAAACAATACACCAAGCGTTCGATTTTTCATGGAGTAATCAAAAATTTGACTCTATGATTATAGTATCATTATAGAACGCTATGAAGGACCCGATTTCGCAACTCAGTATCGTGATACCAACGCTGAACGAAGAGCATTACCTTCCTCGCGTGCTCGATCATATCGCGAAACAACAATGGAGCGGGAAGATCCAGGTTATCATTGCGGACGGCGAGTCGAAAGACGCCACGGTATCTGTCGCAAAAACCTTCAAAGATCGCATTCCCGATCTTACCGTTGTTACCTCGCACGATCGTACGATTGGAGGCGCACGGAACATCGGTGCTTCGGTGGCCAAGTATGATCATATCTTGTTCATTGATTGCGACATCTTCCTTCCGCCAACCTTCCTTGCAGAATTCCTCCCCAAAGTTCGCACTGATCGGTCGATGCTGGTGTTCGTACTTCATCTTCCATCGAAGTTCAGTATTGTTGACTACCTCTGGACCTTCGCCGTTTTTGCTTTTTACTCGATCTATCAATTATTCAATCCGTTCTGCAGTGGAACATTTCTTTTCGTGAGTAAGGATATCTTTGTGAAGGTAGGGGGATTTAAGGAGGGGCTGAGAATGGCTGAAGATATCGATCTGAGCAATCGAGTAATCAAGGCTGGGGCAACGTTCAAGTTCTTCTATCGGCCGTATGTCTATGCCTCAACTCGCCGTATGCATGAGGTAGGATGGTCCAAAATGCTGTTTTTTTGGATGAAAGGATACTTTGATAGTTTGAGATCCAAGGAAGGGGTGAACAAAGCCGCAAAAGAATACGTATTTGGAGATCATAAACCTGGACACTAGAGCTCGAAGGTCGAAAGAATGGGGAAATGGTCTGAGTGATGGACCTCTACACGCTCATTGCTGAGCAGCGAAATATTTCGGTAAAAGACATAGTCGAGCTTCAGTCTTATGGTGAACTTCTTCAAAATAAACTTCTGTTGCGAGGTGAAAAACACGTTGTTCGTTGCTTCCTTCAGACGGTAGGTTGAGAGAATTTCTTCGAGTTTTTTTCGACCGTATGGATAGTTGAAGTCACCCGCAATCACGAGTGGTGTCTTTTGATTAACCGCAATATCACTCAGGGTGTTGTTTAACTGCTTGATTCGAAGCGAGTTTGTTGCGGTGGGCGTGAAGTGAATGTTGTAGGTGCTCAATATCTTCCCGCTTTTTTTGATCTCAAAATCAGTTCGAAGTACTGTACGTGGGTTCTTTCGATTTCGGATGAGGAAGGTCATGAGTTGATAGACGCTACTGGGGAGACTGAGACTCTTCCGGTGATGAACTCGATAGAGTGAGGGTTTATAGAATGTCGCAACACCGAAGATCTTATTTTTTCGTAGGAAACTGTTTGAAAAATCGGCTAATTCGTAACCGAGATCGATGATATTGCTCAGGCTATGTTCATCGGTCAGAAGCTCTTGGAGGAAGATAATGCCGGGATTGCACTCCTTAATCACAGAACTCAGCTGTTTGGAGGCGCGGTTGTAGTGGAGATTATACGTGAGCGTGGTGTGTTTCATGGCTGAATACTGAACCTAATTATAGCAGGTTCATTGTCCACATTTTATCCACAAATACCGGAACTGAATTTTTTAGATCGGCATACCGATCTAAACGGTCGCTTTGGATACTATAGGCGTACGCATTTCTACTGTTAAATTTTCTATAGGACTTGACGGACGTTCTGAACGGGAGTATAGTCAAGATATGAGGCCAGTGGTGATTACTCCAGTTCGACCCAGAATCGAAGTCGCATCGGAAAAGATGCGGAAGATGATTTTTTTTGCTGGCGATCAGTTCCGAACGCTCCAGAAGAAGCAGCTACGTATTCCAGTTCGAATCATGAAGATATAAAAAAAGAGCATCACTACCGCTCGTGTAAGGGGACGACGAGTAGTAATGCTCTTTTTTACTCCGATAGCCTTCTACTATCAGCGCATTTCAAGCATCATGATCGTAACACCCAACACGATATCACAGCTATTTTCCGTTGTCAAGTACCGTCACTGTTTAACGCTAT
The DNA here is from genome assembly GCA_964535635.1 of uncultured Gammaproteobacteria bacterium. Lineage (GTDB taxonomy): Bacteria > Patescibacteriota > Microgenomatia > UBA1406 > GWC2-37-13 > CAZLQR01. The sequence continues at coordinate 13,997 of CAZHVF010000008.1, forward strand.
ACAGAGCCCCAAACCCATCATTTGTGTTCAAAACTTTTTTCCCTAGGATTCCGAACTTCTCTTCATATAATTTTGGGTATTTTTCACGTTCGAATGTTGTCACAACAACGTAATCGATGTCGTACGTTCGGAGAAGTTGTTTCGTTTGCACGAGATCTCGGGACTCGTATAGTGCGACTATATCGGGAATACGACGTTGGACAACCTCAGAGCTTCCTCTCCAGAGCCACTCGTGCACCCACCACCCAGCCACCGTTGCATTGCCGGTGTAGCTCGATACAACATTGAAGTCGGTGTAGGAGTCGCCTTGTGCCTCAAGAATCACCGCATGACGCGAGACGTGGCTATTGAGGTAGTTCACGATCTCTGCAGACTGTGGATGCTCTCCGCTCAACCATCGCATTCCATCGAGTTCCGGTGACTTTTTAAGCGTGCCGTAGAATGAGGTAAAGGGCATCAGAGCGTAGATCATGATCAGGAAGAGGCAGACACATACCACCAAACGAATGATAGAGTTAATCACGGTGTGACGGAGCGATGATAGTCGAAAAATCGTGTAGCCAATACCTACAGAGCTCATCATGAATGCCTGATATCCAAGTTTGAACATTGTGTTTGCTCGGAAATGTTGTGGGTAGATATCCTTTGCATAGAAGAACTCTGGAATCCAGACTAGAACAATACTCAAGACAAGCATTGTAAGTACGAATCGATCGGTCGGCACGCTTCTTTTTGCGGTGCGCATGATCCAGAGTAATACCGCGGTGACGATCCAGAACTGACCCCAGAGGAGGAACATCATCCAGAGCGGTGATGCCTGGCAGTTTCCTTGCTCAAATAAGAACGGTCCAATCTTTTTGAGCGCGGTTAGGGCTGGGTGTGCACAGTTAACGCCGATACCGGTTGCAAATGGCTTGAAAAAGAGCGAAAACGGTGCGCTAAATGTTGCGAATGATGCGACCGTAACGCTCATAAACACAAGAAATGGTCGAACCGAACGAATGACAAGGTACGCCACGGCACCAGTCAGCAGCAGGTAAATGGGACCATCAAATGCATTCGTCATGTAGTGGGTCGCACTGAGGAAACCGAAGAGTACCGCATACCGAAACTCAAAGAGGAAGGACTGGACCGATTGCAGACTCAAGGTCTCTTTCTTCAACCGATGCAATGGCGCTCTCGAAAAAAAGAGATAGAGAAGAGTAATAGTGAGTAGGACGAACGGAATATCAAATACATGGCCATGAAGATCTGCGACAACATACGAGTAGGAAGGAAATTCATGTATGGTGAACGGTATAAATCGAGTTGCGTTCGGGTACCAGTAGGCGGTTGGATTAAACGTACTCATGATCTTCCAAAATGGAATAGGGGTGTCATTCGGATACCCTTTGGAAAAGAGGTAGATCGTATGAAGATTCCCTCCAAGATTGAGAAGGAGTGTACCCAAGAATCCAAAAAAGAATGTTCTCAAGACACTGATTTTTTGTTTCGTAACCTCTGCTGCAGACGTGATGAGCCGAATTAGGAGCGCATAGGTTTGTGAAATGGCGAGCGCGAAAATCGTTGCAAGAATGAGGTTGTATCCGACCGATGGAGGTACCTGCGTGAGATTGATCACTACAGCGCCACTGAGGTGACCAAAGTAGTAGTAGTTGATAGGTTCCGGTGTATACCACATGTCTTTCGGTGGGAAGTAGCCAGACTTCAGAATCGACTGAATGAATCCATAGTCCATGAACTTTTCTAGACCATGGATCGAGGGTTCCTGTCCTCGAATCCAAACGAGACCAAAGAATGCGGCGACAAACAACAACTCCTGAATGATGATTTGCCTTGTAATTACTACACGATCGCTCAGTTTCCAGTTTAGGATCCCCCACGCGAGCGCAATGATGGCAACGCTGCTCCAGCCAAACGGGAGAATCCGCAGAATTCCGAGGACAAGGCTGGTATACGATAGAACGATGATTCCAATAACTCGTGCGAATGCATACCCCTGATCAGACGATGAGCCAAATATACGCTTTGTGAGGGGAGAGAAGACGAGACCAAGGGTAAGAAGTGTGAAGTACCACTGTACAGGATACCCAAGCCAATTCATAGCAATCATTATACTTGGTATAATATTGGAGCTTTGGATAAGTTCCGATCTACCTATGGATAAAACATTTAAACCATCTGCATTTGAGAACCTGTTGTATCAGGCATGGGAAACAAAAAAGCTTTTTGAGGCCTCGGTAAATCATGATAAAAAGCCATTCACAATCATTCTTCCTCCTCCGAACGCGAATGCCGATCTACATCTCGGACATGCTATGTATGTATATGAAGACATCATGATCCGATATCGCAAGATGATCGGCGACGAGGTCCTGTGGGTCCCGGGAGCAGATCATGCTGGGTTTGAGACGCAGTTTGTGTTCGAAAAGCATCTCACCAAGCAGGGAAAAAGTCGATTTGATTACGATCGAGAGACGCTTTACCAACTTATCTGGGACTTCGTGCATGAGAATCGAGATAAGATGGAGAATCAGTTGCGGAAACTCGGTTTCGCGCTCGACTGGTCGAAGAAGAAGTTCACTCTCGATGTAGATATCGTACAAACCGTCAAGGAAACCTTTTCACAGTTGTTTGATGAGGGACTCATCTATCGAGAGAATCGCTTGGTCAACTACTGCACGCACTGTGGTACAGGATTTTCTGATCTTGAGGTAAAGCATGTCGAACAGGTCGATCCGCTCTACTACCTCAAATATGGACCATTCGTCCTTGCAACGGTTCGTCCGGAGACAAAGTTCGGTGATACTGCGGTCGCGGTGCATCCAGAGGACGTGAGATACAAGAAATGGATCGGCCAGGAGATTGAGGTGGAAGGACTTCTCGGGACCTTCCGAATAAAAGTCATCGCAGATGAAGCCGTTGATCCAGAGTTCGGCACCGGGGTGGTAAAGGTCACCCCTGCGCACGACTTTAATGATTTTGACATGGCAAAACGTCACAACCTCGAGTTTAAAACCGTGATCGATAAGACCGGTAGACTCACGGACATTGCGGGGACATATAAAGGACTGAAGGTGAAAAAAGCTCGAGAGATGGTCGTTGCTGATCTTCAGGCAAAAGGTCTCATTGAAAAGATTGATCATGAATATACGCATGCGGTCGCGACGTGTTATAAATGCGGTCGTACACTTGAGCCAATGTTGATGCCCCAGTGGTATGTAAAGGTTCGACCACTTGCCGATGCCGCCATTGCCGCGATTGAGAACAAAGAGGTTGTCTTTACGAATAAACGATTCGGAAAAGCGGCTATCCAGTGGTTGACGAACTTTCACGATTGGAACATCTCACGCCAGATTGTGTGGGGGATACAGATTCCGGCATACCAGTGCGTGAGTAAGGATGAATGGTTTGTGAGCGTTGCTCAACCTGAGAAATGTGCCGTCTGTGGGAGTTGTACGTTTATCCAGGACACCGACACCTTTGATACATGGTTTTCATCCGGACAGTGGCCATTTGCGACGATTATGTCGCTGCAAAATACGGCAAAGAATAACGAGTTTTTTGAGTATTTTTATCCAACATCGGTCATGGAAACCGGTTATGATATTCTTCCGTGGTGGGTGTGCCGAATGTTAATGCTCGGTCTGTATCGAACCAAAAAGGTTCCGTTCAAGGCGGTATACCTGCACGGACTTATTCGAGTGAACGGTCAGAAAATGAGCAAATCCAAAGGGAATGTCATCAATCCACTCGACATGATCGAAAAGCACGGCGCAGACGCGCTTCGTGCAGCGCTCGTTTTTGAGGTTGGTGACGGAACCGATCTGAGCATGTCCGAGGATAAGGTGCGCGCAATGCGAAACTTCGCGAACAAGGTTTGGAATATCGGGCGATTTCTCGAGATGAATCAAAAGGTGGATTCAGATAGCCGCACATCTGGAACTTCAAAATCAGACGTTCTTGCTGCAATTCGTGTCGAGTGGGACGAGCAGATGAAGGAGTATCACGCCCAGATGAAGGAGTACCGATTTTCTCAGGCATTTGGGATTTTGTATGAGTTTGTGTGGCATCGATTTGCAGATTATTACATTGAAGAGTTGAAAGAAGAGCTCCGAAATGATAATATAGAGGTTCGAACAGTACTCACCGGGATCTATCTCGAGAGTCTGAAGCTACTGCATCCATTCGTTCCGTTTGTAACCGATGCGGTTCACCAACAATTTACAAAGAAATTTATTCTAGAATAACAATATGGGAAAACAAGTCAGTCAGCCAAAGAAACGACGACGAATGCGAAAGCACGGGTTCTTAAAGCGAATGACAACCAAGACAGGTCGTAAGGTTCTTGCTCGTCGACGAACTCGAGGACGTAAGAAGCTTTCTGTCTAACACATCATGATTACCCACAACTTCTTCAATGATCTTTTTGTTATTCCTATCTTGAATGTTCTTGTTGCGCTCTATAGCGGACTCCATGCAGTTCATATTCCCGGAGCTTTTGGATTTGCGATTATTGCGCTCACGGTGGGGATTCGTTTTTTACTCCATCCATTCTTCAAGCAACAGATTCATACGGCTCGAAAAATGCAGGAGATCAAGCCACATCTTGATCGACTTTCTCAAGAACACAAGAAGGATCCTAAGAAGCTCCAACAGGAGCAACTCAAGCTTTATCAAGAGCATGGTCTCAACCCTGCATCGGGATGTCTATTCCTGATCGTGCAGATTCCGGTGTTTATCGGCCTCTATAGCACCCTAAACGCATTTCTCCGTAACGGTATGAACGCAAAGGCAATCGAAAATATTAACAGTCTTCTCTACACCAAGTCCATCGCGATTCATCAGGCGATCGACCCGAGCTTTTTCGGACTGAATCTTGCTATTACACCACAAAAAGCTGGAGTATGGTTCTATCTGTTGATTCCGGTCATTACCGGAGTTTTGCAGTATTTCCAGGCATCGGTCTCAATGGCGCAACAGACCCCAGAGACCAAGGCGGTGGTGAAGAAAAAGAAGGGTGAGGCTGAAAAGTCGGATATGAGCGGCGACTTTCAGAAGGCAATGAACACGCAGATGAAGTATATCTTTCCGTTCATGATCGGGTATTTCGCATACACGCTTCCCACCGGACTATCGCTCTACTGGAATATTTTTTCTCTGTTCAGCATCATGCAGTACCGACGTGTAAACGGAAAGTAATTTCGTATTATTAATTTTATTTTTTTATCTATGGATAAGGTCCAACTGATTCAAACCGAAGCGAATGAGCTTCTTTCAAAAATTATTGACAATGTAGACATCGAGGTGTCCGAAGATCATGGTGTGTTTCATGTGCTCGTGAAGGCAGAAGATGAAGCGCCAACAATCATTGGTCGCCATGGTGAGACCATCAAAGCAATTCAGAAAATTCTTGAGGTAGTGATGTATAAGAAAACCGGAGAATCGGTCGAGTTGCTTGTTAATGTGAACGACTATCGTGAGAAGCAGACAGAGCGACTCCACGAGATTGCAGACCGGTCTGCTCAAAAGACGCTCGACTTCAAGTCTGCTTCATATATTCGAGGTCTCTCGGCGTATGAGCGAAAGGTGATCCATGAGTACATCACCAACAAGTACCCAGAGCTCGCTTCATACTCAACCGGAGAAGGTCGTGATCGACGACTCGTGGTTGATATGAAAGGAAACGAGCCAAAAGAGGGTGAATCGTTCTAAAAGCGAGGAAGAATCACTTCAGAGGGCGGAGCTATTAGTATAGCATATTTGGAGCATCATTTAGCTCCAGATTCCGTTATTCAAAAACTTCATTTTTGATTACTGTTATAATCAAAATATGCCACCTGATAATCGTGAAGTTCGACAACCAGGTCAGTCGACCAACCAGGCAGTACGTCGAGAGTTGAATGCTCGAGAGATTCAGGACCAGTTACTCGAAGAGCTGCGACAGATTGGCGGAAACGAGCTCGAACGACGACAGTTTGCTCAACGGCTTGTTGAGAATATACGCGATGCCGATGTTTCTGCATCGGAACAGCGGAGAAGTACCATCTTGAAAATGCGGGGTTCTCAGCAAGATGTCGGTCCATCTGAACGACAGCGTCTCAAAGAGGATGTTGTCCGAGTGCTGAAGGCAGTGGAACAAGGGGTAGTCGAAGCTCCTTCGCCTTCCAATAAAGCCCTACTGAAGCATATCTGCGAGCGTATTGGAACCCAGGTTACCGATACCAATGCGGCATATCTGCAGCCGCTGATCGCTAGCCTCCTGGAGACGAATCAACCTATTGAGAATATTAAGGCTACCTTTGACTCTCTGGTACGAGAGTCCGGCTTACAGAACGATCATCTATTCCAGCTGCTCTCGGAGGCCGTTGTAGACACAGCTCGGTCTGGCGATCTTGCGGTAAACGAAACTCAGGCACGGGAGATGTTCGAGAACACTGCTCAGGCACCCGAATTTGATCAAGAGGGGACGGGTCTTGATGAGCAGACATGGAGCATGTATTTCAAATCATTCTTCAGTGATGATCCGGAAGACAGAAGAGTAATTGAAGCGATGTATAGCCCGGATAAGATGAAGGGGTACATTCAGGAGCGAAAGACGAAGGTTGCTGAAGAATATGAGACGAGCCATGGACAGCCAGCTACAGACGACGATATCTGGAGGTTGACCAGTGAGGACGTTGAACGAGAGATAGTACTTCGCTTCAGTAAATTGTATCTTCGCGTAGATAAGCAGCGACCAAATGAGCCGTTTGAACAGATTGCAGCTCAAGGAGGTCTCTACGACTCGATTCAGATCGTGCAGATCCAGATGCTGCGTGCTTTGGAGCAGCTGGGTGAGAAGATTTCGCGAATGACTCCTGCTGAGTACCAATCCCAGTTTGGCGATATGAAGTTCTTCCGGAGATTCTCAAAGCAAGATTTGGACGAGAAGGTAATTGTTAAACAGAAGGAAGTGAAGGATGCAAAAGGGCATGTCATCCAGCCTGCAGAAGAAAAGACCGTCCGAAGGTATCGAATTCAACCGGCAGCTGGAATTCAGCAACTCGAGAACATTCAGTCATTTCTGGATGACGTACACACCATGGTCGAGCATGAGGTTGCCACTCGATCGTATCTGCACAATGTGAAGCTTGCCTTTCAGCGACCTGCCGGGCAGGGAGGATTCTGGTCAGGACTCGCAGGATATGCAGAGCAGATGCCCGCAACCGACATCGACAGCATGATGCATCTTCCTGATAACAATCTCTTTATGAGCGCATATCGACTCTATGTGAAGTACCTCGAAGAGGAGTTCGCACTGGTCGACTGGAGACACCAACCAAACATGTTCTCACCGGACTTTTTTAATAATAAGACCGCAATAGAACAAAAGGTTCGATCAGATCTGCGAAGATTGTTCCCTGAGCTACAGTCCGAGATGAACTGGCGACTTGATCGTGCGATGTCGATGGGTATAGGTCTTGCCAAAGGCGTACTCCTTACGGAGGTAGAGATCGCTGCATTCGCAGAACCTCACCAGCACTTTGAGAACGGCAAAGCGACCTTCACCAGCATCTATACTAACGATGCCGCAGCTACCGCAGCGCTCAATCCGCAGCACCACTTCCTAAGATGGCAGACCGAAAGTGCTAAAAAGGGACCGTTAATTTTTCTCCCCCTCATCGGGATGGGTGGGAAGATCGACAAGAGCTTTATGCGAGGTCACTGGGATCACCGTGCACTCTGGCAATCAGCACAAAAGTTCCGAGACTCATATCTCAATGGGCAATCAAGCTTCAGTGACCGACCGGATGGAGAGATGTTATTTATCGACTTCATGCCGAACTTCGGTAAGGTAGGCGGTTATTTCACCCGAGGCGGTTGGCGTGCATCACACGAGATCGAGGGTTCGTTACATTATACGATGAACGAAAAAGACGAACGAATAATCGACGCTCTCAAGAGTTGGAAGGCGCTTGAGAATGTGGGATACGAGGCGCTCATTCCCTTAGTTGGTGCTGAAGGATTCTCTTACACCCCTGAGTTGAGACAGTATCTATTTGATAAATACATCAACGCAGGTGGAGCCAGTGGTATGACTCTTGATAGTTATCTCCACTCATTGCCTGAAAATAAACGTGACGAATACTTCGTGAATCATGTCTTTGCACATCTGTTGATGCAGCGTATACCGACAAAACTGATTCGTATGGAGCGTGACCGTCAGTCCAAGGAAGGCATTCGAGCATGGGAGCATGTCCGTATGAGGATGGGTGTTGATGGAACTCGCATGAACTCACTTATGCAAAATCTCATGATGGTTGAATCAAAAGTTCGAGAGGAGACGAGTGAACGCATGAATAAGGCGCTCCAGGAAATGGGAGGAGTTCAAGATCTTTCACAGCTCGAGATTCACGACTACATGGTTGATGGAAATAGAATTCGAACTATACTGCAGCGTGCAGGGATCGAGGAAGCTGATATAGCAGACACTGTGCGACTTCATCAATCGATTCGTGACTTTCTTCTCGAAGGAAGGGTTGGAAACCGATATATCGACACCTTTGCAACCCAATTAAAAGACAAGAAGTTCCCGTTTGCAGTCGGTGTCGAAGAGGTTGATCCATCATTCTTAGCACTTCGCGCAGCAGGCCAGCGAGTGCTTCCTCGAGCGCTTGGGGATACCGGTAAAGTTGAGACGGTAGTGTACAGTAAGATGGTTGAATATATCAATAGTCTGCAGGCGATATCCCTCGATCCTAAGCACGATATTCATAAGATGCTTCACACGCTCCACGAAATGCACGAAACCATCGAGTCGATCCATGGTCATGATCGTGCTGGGCAGATCGTTGCATCCATGGCGAGTTTAACCATTGCATACTTTAAGAAAGACTCCATGGCTAAAAACTGGCTCACAAAAGCTGGCACGATCGGTCGCCCGAACTCACTGGCCGCTGAATTTGCAGGAACTTTCAGGGGAGTCTGGGAGTGGGAGGTTGCCGAGATCGACAACTTCATTTTTGAATTAGAACGAATGAAGTTATTACCCAAAGACGCACTTGATCTTGGAATCGAGAGCGATGTCGTTATACAAGATAAGAAATTCTTAGGGATCATTCCGTATAAGAAAACGGTGAGTCAGCAGCGTCACCATTACCTTACCGGTAAAGATCTGAGAGAGTCGTTCGGAGCAACGCACGGTGATATGACAAGTGAGTTCTTAGCAAAATTTATCCCAGCGGCACTTGGGTATATGATCTTTGCTGCAATCTCGAAAGCGTTAAAGGAAGAAAGCGGTAAGAAATAGTGTTGTACAATAACTGTATGTTGAGAAACTTTGTCTATGCGGGAATAGTTTTCTTCATAGTGTCGATTTTTAGTCTTTCCGCAAGGTTAGTAACCGCTCAGACTCCAACTCCCAATCCAATTTCGAATTTATTTCAAGGGACCACTGATATACCTGGTGTTACCTGTGGGGATGCAACGAATCCGTTAGGAGGAAATCGCTGCTGTAGTACTTCTCAGTCAATAACAGAGCCGGAAAGGCCGGACTTTGCATGTCTCTCTATCCCAGATATCAATCCGTTTGGAGATACACCCAAATTGTGTTTGTCCGACTTAGTATGGGGTGTAGCTGATGTAATCACGGGTATGTTTAAGTTGGATTCATTAGACACGGTTAAGCAAAGTGCAAGTTCCGCTATTAATCCTTGTACTAATGGGGTACCTCAAGGGACACCAGGTTCACCTTCGTGTAAATGTATCGAGAGGACCGGTAACTCAAGTGTTCTTTGTGATCGATATCTGAAAACAACATCGGAGTACGGGAGCTGTGTATCATGTGCCACCGGAGATGGTGTATGGACAGGATTAGGGTGTATGAAGACCGGCAATGTTAGCACCTTCATCAGTAGCACAGTGTTCACCTTTGGGTTTGGACTCGCTGGTTCAATGGCGATGTTATGTATTCTGTATGCAACATTTATTCTTCAGACATCTCGCGGGAATCCAGAAAAGATCAAGAAAGCAAGGGAGAATCTACGAGCGTGTATCACTGGCTTACTATTGATAATCTTTTCAGTATTCTTCCTCAGACTCATCGGAGTGAGTATTCTCCGAATACCGGGATTTAATTAAATGATTTAGTGGGAGTAGGGATTCATCTTCTCCAAGGTTTGCTTAAGCTTACTCTTCGGATCTTTGATGAATTTACCAAGCATACTTGCAGACATTCCAACTGTATGGAATTTCCCAAGTTGTCCTGTCGCAGCAGATCCCAATCCAGTTATTCCACCTAAGAAGAGTCCAAGGCCAAGACCCGATGGTTGTTCTTTGATGCCGATGAACTGCTTTGCCATCTTGTGAATGTTCGGTATAGCATAGAGCATGCCCATACCAACAAGAACATAGATCGCTCTCGCGGGTTCAGTATATATGAAGGGGGGCTGCCAGAGTGTGCCTGAACCTGATGGAAGATTGACGATGATCGTAGAAAACATCGCCATGATTACCGTAATGGGAACAACGAGAAGATCGCCGACAATATTTTTTACCCACGATGAAAACATCTTTCTACCCGGGAAAGCATCTATCATAAGAATCATGGGCGAGAATAAGATACGCAGTAGTAACTTGATGTATGATTTGAAAATCATGATAAATATTCGGACAAATACAGCTAAACCAGTGAGCACGATAATAATGAGACTGAGTAATATTGGAGCAAGCACGGAGAAGACTAAGGCAAGTATGGTTGATACGATGAGGCGTAAAAGTGTCCCAACCACAGGATCATTCGACTTTAACGCTTCAGAAATTGGATTTGGTAGCCATCCTTTACTAATAGCGACCCAGAAGAAGCCTATTAGTGAAACTCTAAAGATGATATTCACAGCCGTCGGCATAATCGCGAACAGTGCTGGGCCAATATTGAGAGCGTCACTATTCCACAATACTAAATTGAACAGCGTTCCGGTGTTTCCGCCAAAGAGGTTTTGGTGATAATTCGCAGCATTTATGTTATGCACGCCATTCGAGGCGATGAGGGAAACTGCAAGCGCCGTCACTACGTACATAAGGTCGATAAGAAAGCCTGCAATGGGGAAAGAGAAGACGATCAGTATGAGCGCGATCACAATCCGGGGAAGACTATTCTCAAGTGTCACTACAGTCTGAGCACTGATCTTGAATCGGAACATGATGAGAAAGCCAATAATCACAACGACGAGTACGATGAGCAGGAGTGCGGTATCTCGCATCAGTCTCCAGAGAGGGGCGAGTGGTTGTAACCCAGAAAATCCGATACCCTGCGCAGCATACGTTTTTGGGACAAATCCTGCGTTCTCTAACCCGACTCTAGTCCAGTACATACCAGACGCGGGAGGATTACTGAACGGATACGCAAGCGCACTACCTGCCATACCAACGATACTGTTCTTCATAAGCTGATCGCCATCACTCGGGTTATTCGTACAGCCTTCCCCAATGAGGCCACAGACACCTACTCGGTACAGCGCCATGAGTTGTTTATCGGTTTTAGTTTTTTGCAGTTCTTTGTTGTTGAAGAATGTATACAGTTCTGCACGAGTTTCCTTGACGATTTTTCGCTCATCGATTACCGGTCGATCTTTTGAGATGAAAAAACTAAAGACAGAGATGATAACAAAGAGAACGCTCGCGACCAATGTGACTTTTCCAAGCAACGACGTGAAGGAGTGGAGCGATCGAAGGAGTTCTTTCATCAAATCATTCTAATGAAGTTTGAGTTCATTTGTCAACGAAGCTATCAGTTCCCATTTACTGACCAGTGCCATCCCTCATACCCCGGCCCAGAACGAGAGCTCTCTTTTCCCATCCCAAGTTCATGAAAACCGTATTGTGACGCGTTTGCTTGAAGCCATCGGAAGCATTTATTCTGTGAAGCCTGCGCGTATGACTTTGGAATTAATGCGCCGTCACAGTTAAAGTCGATTGCCATACCCATCTGATGATTGGAGTATCCAGGTGCTCCACCTCCCGGACAGCGTATCGTCTGTCCAGGCGCCTTTGGGTATGGAGGCGGACTACCCACAATCCCATCTCGTTTACACCAAGCTTGGTAGATTGCAATCTGTCCATTCATATCTCGAAAGCTACCACCGGTTAGATTGATGCCCGCTGCCCGAGCGGTAGAGATCATCTGATCGACCTGCTTGGAAACCTGTGAGTTGATATTCATACCTTGCACTCGACAGATACGAATCTTGAATAGCTTCCCATCTTTATACCCATCTGCAACGCCTTGATCGCGACCGGCACCGCAAGGAATCTGTGTTGTGTCTCCAGAGTAGGTAATCGGTGCGAAGGTTGGCCGTGGTGTTGATGGCGTTCCTGATTGCTGACCGCCTGAAGAAGTCGGTACCGGTGTCGGAATAGAAAAGTCGAGTAGCACGCCAAAAAGACTGCTCAATGTTTCTATTTGTTTTTGTTGCTCGGTATCGGCAGCCACGACATCTTCATGATCGTCATCAAAGGTTGTAAGGAATGTTTGTTCATCATCTGCCATAGCTAATGATGGATTCTTGCCGACCTTTTTAAATTTGCTCGGCTGTCGATTATAAAGATCGCGGAGATTGTTCGTGTCAAGAAATGCATTAAACGCAGCCTCGTCGGTAGCGGTATTCTGGATGTAAAATGTATCGAGCAGTGCTGAGTAATCAACCAGCAGTCCGCCGTTATCAGACGGTAGTTTTTCTCTTGCAGCGTTGATTCGAGCGAGGTCGGCAGAGGAGAGTGGAGCTTGGTCTTGTTGAGTGGTTGCCTGCATTGAAGTGTGTGGAATTGGAGCGGTTGTTGGTACCGAGAATGTTGTGCTTGACGGTGTTTGGTCGCCGGTACTCACCCGGAAGACAGAAGTTGCGATAATTACTCCAAGAAGAATAAGCGTAAGAACACCCGTAAGAATGATAAATTGTTTATTCATATTTTTTTATGGTCGGAATGTTGTGTCGAGCTGCGGACAGATGTTTTGATCGATAATGATATTGGACTCCTGCTGTACACTGCTCGTAAAAAATGGCGTTAACTTCTGTGCCGCTGCCTTATTAATATCAAAATGGATATGATTAGAATGAGTATACTGATCGTGAGGAGAAATTGTGTTATCAACACAATGTATACCACTCCTCCCTGTCCAGTGCACTCGCCAGAATTTTACATACTGCAGACCAATATTTCGGGCATTAGCGATCAGCCAACCCATGGCCTGATTCCCTCGTTTTAACTCTCCTGGATTACTTGCATGAAAGAAATAGTCCACCGCTCTTCCTTCGTCATGCTGGCTTGCCTTCGATGTGCTTGTGCTACATCCCGCGCTAATTCCAAAACTTGCCGAACTACCAAATTTACTCTGTAAAAAATATGCAAGCGCTTTTGTTCCCGGTTGCACCACACAGACATGTTGAAGATTCTGCCAGTCGTACTGAATTCCACTCACTTTGAAAGCGCCGATACCTGCCGCACCCGAGACAACCGGCAGATTGCTTATTGTCGACGGAAGTGATGTGACAGTGTTTGGTTGGGTGGAGTTTGCGCCTGCCTGTGGCAGCGATGTCGGTGTTGGAGTTGGAGGACTAAAATCAAGGAATGTTTTTAATAAACCACCGAAGACCTCAATCTGTTTCGTTTGTTCATTATTCAGAGATACATCGTTGTTGTTTGCCGATGAGTCATCGCCTTCGATTTGAGTTAACAGAGAGTCCTCATCCATCCCGAGCTGTTGGAGTGCGCGAGTTGTTTGCCGAAAATTACCTGGATAGCTTCGATACGTCTGAAGAAGATCGTATTTTGCCAAAACCCGATCGAGAACAGCGTCGTCGCCTGATGCATTCGAAATGTAGAAGGTGTCAAGGAGATCGGAGTAGTGGATTTCAACACCGTCTTCTTGAACTGGGAGTTGTGAAATGATCGCCTGTGCCCGATTCGAAACAATCAAATTGTCATTGAGGGAAGGGGTTGGTCGATGCTGAGATTGTGGGGAAACTGCACCGATCGCGGAGGTTGGTATGATATTTGAAGGCATTGCCTGTTCATCTCGCTTGGTTGCGTTGTTCTTAACCGCTGCAATCATTACGATCAGTGCGAGTAACAGTATGAATGAAACACCAATCAAAATAATCAATGATTTTTTCATCTGTATTTCATGGTAACAAATTTATTGATGATTGCGGTACGGACGTTACTGGCATGTAAGTGAGCGACTAAAGTCGAGGTGGAGGTGGTCCGCGTGGCCTGAGTCTGGGTGAAATGGATACAGGCCAGTATACAAGGGAGACATTGTTACGCTATCTGGTCGGAGGGAACCCCGTTGAGCATTTATCCAATCAAGCGCCTTGCGAATGCCTGGATCATCTTGTTTCGCTTTGATAAATCGTGAACCATTAAGGGTGTCCAGATCGATTGCGACACCGAGTCGATGGGGCGTGAGTTTACAACCGGTCGCTGGACTTTTTGTGCTGCCATTCCTACGACAGCATCTCCCGGTTCCACCAGCGATTCCGAGGTGCCGATCAAGCGTGTTCGACTTTACAAATTCGTTGAGAAATCGGACAAGTTTCGGATGTACCATACCTGCATCAAACTGCCATCTACGATTGCGAAGGCCGTATGCATTTGGATTTGCAAAAAGCTCATTCACGAGTGCCTTGTCGACAGGGTAGGTATTATTGGTAACTCCTGGTCGAGATTCTGGAATGTCTTCACACCGATTAATACGGAATCGATAACAACTATTTTTTGCTGCATAGTCGAGGTCGAGTGATGATTGATTTTGCGGAGTTATGGTCGGCATTGGAGATATGTCTACTCCCTGCGGAGGCGTCGGTGTGTTCTGTGGGGGCGGAGCTATTAGCGATGCAAGATTCTTAAGAGCGTTAAACTGAGCAAGAATTTCCTCTACCTTCGTTTCGTTCGTCTGAGGAGCATTATCTATACCATCATCGTCATCATCAGATATGAGAGCGTCAATCGCGTTTTCTTCGGCGTCCGAGACCTCATCTCTCATGTTGTTGGTCGTGATAACAAAATACGTCGGCTTGGTTTGATAGAGAGATTCAAGCCCATTATTGGCAAGAAATTGATTGAAGGTGTAATCTGCCTGTGGTGTTTTTTTCTGAACAAAAAATTGTTGAGTCACGGGAGAGTATTCAATCGCAACATTTTCATCTTCAACAGGAAGCGCGAGTTGAATATCTTTCAACCTCTCTTGATCTGCCGAGTTCAGATCATCAAGTGAATTAATTACGGTTGTTGGTGATGAGACTGATGTGTTTTGGACACGAACCGGTGTCGGAATAATAATTGATCCACCGTTGTTGTCGGAGGTTAACGATTGTCGTTGGACATTCGTCACACCGAGGAACACCCCTAATATTATCAACACCGCAACTCCAGTCATGAGGGCGATTCGTCTGTTCACGTATATATCTTAGCAAAGTCATTACGTAGTTTTGACAAACGAACTATTTTTATTCACAATGAGATCATGACTTCTAACTTCACACCCCTCCATATCGAAGATCATGATGGGAAAAAGCTTCATACCGTATTAATCGGAATGTCGCTCCTGTTGATTGTGGCTCTCGGGCTATTGGTGTGGTATCTCGTTGTCCAGCAACAACAAAAAGAGGCGACCCTGAAGGCAATCCCGAATGCCCAACCACAGACAACCGATCAGGTCCCTGGCGATAACGAACCGAAAAGCCAGGTAAGCACTTCGTCGGCACAGCCGACCGCGTCACCATCTGCATCCCTTACGCCATCCGACACCCCGATGCCGACCGCTAGCCCAACTGCAACGCCGAGTGGTATCATAAATCAATGATTCACATTCCGTTGTTTTTTTTGCTCGCGGTAGTATTGTATTTTGTTTCGAGGAAAACAATTCACTCCTGCTTCTTTTTCTTTTCGCGCTTCCTGAATCATCCGCAGGCCGCATTTCGCATGATGGCGTTGTTGTACTTTCCTGGGACGCTCGTCCATGAAATGTCCCACATGGTGATGGCGATGATGCTCAATCTCAAAGTGCGAGATATCTCACTGATCCCAAAGGTGCGAGGAAGTACATTGAAACTCGGAACCGTGTGGTATGAAAAAAAAGACGTTGTACGTGGGTTGCTGGTAGGGATTGCGCCGTTCTTTGCTGCAATGTTTGTGTTCTGGTTGATCGATGCATGGCGACTGTTGTATATGAACATGATGATTGGCGCTCTTATTTCATATATTGTGTTTGCAGTATCGTCGACGATGTTTTCTTCGAAACAAGATCTCGTTGACCTTGTCTATGTGATTCCGATCGTTCTGGTGCTGATTGCACTGGGATACATCTTTCGAGCAAATGTTATTCCTGTTATTGCGTATATTGACATCACCGGGATTGAAAATTTTTTTGCGATCGTTAATTCGTACCTCATCTTTTCTCTCATAATCAATAGTGGTATCATTGTGGTGTTATCAATCGTACTAAAGGTATTCCGATGACAGGACGACTCATTGCTCAGTGTGTGACTGTGAGTGGACAGAAAATCTGCGGGAAGGCTACTGGATTCGATGGGAGACCGATCGAGACGCCTGCGGGAGTCCTCAATCAACTCATGCCGTTTCTCTACGGTGTGTCGATGATCATTCTGCTGTTTGTTTTTATCTGGGCGGGATTTGATATGGTTATGTCGCGCGGTGATGCCGGGAAAATAAAGTCCGCAAAGGCGAAGATTACATCGGGAATTATCGGCACCATTCTGTTAGCAGTGGCATATCTGGTAACTCGCCTGGTATCGCAGATGTTCGGGATTGGTCAGGATATTTTTTAGAAAGAAAAAACTCTACGAGTGGAGTACAATAGTAGCTCATGAGTGATATTGATGCACAAAATGGCCCAATCGTCATCTCGGTTGGTGGCAGTTTGATCGTTCCAAAAGAAGGCATCAATATCCCGTTTCTCCAGAATCTCAATGCCTGTGTTCGTGACTACGTTGCAAAAGGAAAACGATTTTTTCTTGTTGCTGGTGGAGGTAAGCTTGCGCGTACCTATCGCGACGCCGGAAAAGCAGTTATCGGGACGCTCGAGCATGAAGATCTTGACTGGCTCGGCATTCACGCAACACGATTAAATGCTCATCTGCTCCGAACCATCTTTCAAGATATTGCCAATCCACGAATCATTGATGACTATGAGCGTCGTCTGGAAAACTGGACCGAACCGGTGGTGATCGGTGCTGGGTGGAAGCCCGGTTGGTCGACCGACTATGATGCGGTGATCCTCGCCCGAGACTACGGTGCAAAGTTGATTATTAACCTGTCCAATATCGACACGATCTATGACAAAGATCCTCGACAGTTTCCCGATGCAAAGCCAATCCACAAAATGACTTGGTCCGAGTTGGAAAAAATGGTGGGAAGCGAGTGGTCGCCAGGTATGAATGCTCCCTTCGATCCGGTTGCGGTGAAGCTTGCCAAGGAGCTCGGTCTCACAGTTGTGGTTGCATCAGGAGAGAACTTCGAGAATCTACAGAAGATACTCGATGAAGACGATTCATTCGTCGGAACCGTGATCTCTTCATAGTATAATCTGCGATATGCGCCTCGTAACGCTCGCACTTCATAACTTCCGGAATATCAAATCTTCGGTCTTTTCGATCGGCGAACAGTTGACCGTATTTATTGGAGACAATGCACAAGGGAAGACCAACTGTTTGGAATCAATCTATTTTTTAACCTACGGAACGGGATTTCGTGAGAGTAAGGAAGAGGAGCTCGTGCTCGCTGGAAATAAAGCCGGTGCATATGTAGAGGGAATCTTTACGGACGGTGACATGCGCATGTCATGCAAAGCAGGTCTCGTGCGGTCTGAAACCGGATATCGAAAATCATTTTTTATTAATAAGACGAAGAAACAACTCCGCCAGTACCGACAAGAATCAAGAGGAGTGGTGTTGTTTGCCCCGGAGCAGATCGAGATGTTGACCGGCTCACCAGATCGGAGACGATCGTATTTTAATAAGCTCATTTCACAGTTCGACCTCCAGTACAAAAAACACCTCGAGTCGTATGAACGCGCGGTGCGGAGACGAAACAAAATCTTGGAGCACTACGAGTATGTCGATAAGCTCCGAAGTGAGATTGCGTTTTGGAATGAACTCTGTTTGCAAGACGCTCAGTACCTCACGAAGGTCAGAGCAGAGTACTGCGATTTTCTCAATCGCCATCAACATGTAGATGGGAGAGTTTTTCAGATTCGATATGTCCGAAACGAATTTAGTCGTGAGCAGTTGGCGAAGTATGCTGAGTTAGAACTCCAGACGCGTCGCACTATGTTTGGTCCTCAGAAAGACGAGTTTCTCATTTCCCTGAGTGATAAAAACGTGCAACACTTCGGTTCACGAAGCGAGCAACGACTTGCCCTCATGTGGTTAAAATTGGCAGAGATTAGTTACTTCCAGGAAATTGCAAAGTTTCATCCAATACTCCTCCTTGACGATATCTTCTCCGAGTTTGACGCAACGAACAAGGAGCTAATTCTGAGTTTAGTAAAGCAACATCAGACGGTTGCGACCACGACCGATCACGAGATCGTCACAATCGCAAAAAAACACAAGATCCCTACCAAGGTCATAAGCTTATAAAGCAAACCGAAGAGGGTAAATAATTTTAATGCATAGATCTTTGTGACAGTCTGCTTCAATTATTTAAATAATTGAAGCAGGGATTATATCCCTATCTCTTTTTTGCGTTCGACATCTATTTGTCTTTTCCAGGCTCCTTTCCAATCTGCACCAACAGTGCCCGGAGCAAATACAGAAGAATAGAGCTCTTCCAGAAGTAGTTTGAGTTTGTCTCTCTTCACCATTGAATTCAGTGTTTCTCGTATATATGAGCTGTTGCCTAGTAGCAGAGAAAATTTAGCTACTGTTGCGGAAGACACCTTTAATGTTTTACAAATTGTTCGTTGATCAATTTCTCTCAGTAATAGATACATGACAATTATTCTCTTGGCTATCATGATTTTTTCTATGGGAGAGACTAGTTCATCAACAATGTTGAGAAATTCAGTTTTAGATTTTGTTCGTCCGAGAACTTCATAAAAGACATCAAACATCTTTTGTAGAGTTCGCTGACTCAAATAGAATCTTGAAATCCTCGCCATGCTTCAATTATTTAAATAATTGGAGTAGTTGTCAGTCGCATATATACAACATTTTTTGACTTTGGGTTGCCAGAAAAGGAAAAGAAATAGGAATATGCAGTGATATAATGAACGTAGGAGAGGTGCGAGAGTGGTTGATTCGGCTAGTCTCGAAAACTAGTATGGCAGCAATGTCATCGAGGGTTCGAATCCCTCCCTCTCCGCCGCGTCCAACAACCTCCCGTGAAGCGCAACGTGAATAATCAATTGATTGCGATAGAATAGATAATTTCCTGTTTTTTGTAGCATATAAGCGACTGACAAAATTCTACTTCGGGTGTACATCTAAGGTGTGAAGTGGAAAATACTCATCGTCATTTTAGCCCTGCTATTCAGTATCGCTCGTCATGTGTACGGACAG
>CAZHVF010000009.1:0-22918 GCA_964535635.1 uncultured Gammaproteobacteria bacterium
CAATGTCCTAGGCCGCTAGACGACGGGGCCATCTAACAGTCATATTATAACAAATCAGAGCACTGATGACTCTCAGTGAGTGGGGAAACGCCACGGAGACGAGACTAATGGATCCGCATGCGATGCGATCTCGGGAGAGTAACTTGGGAATAATGGGTGAGCGGCCACATCTTCTGGTGTCAGGTGGAGCGATCCATCATCCGCACCGGCGACGCGTATGACTGCCTGTGCAGGACAACCTGTATCAGCAATAAGCTGAAGCCCCTTTTGGTGATCTTTCGATAAATATGCTCCGTAGAAGACAACCTCAACACCGTGTTGCTTTTTGAGCTCTTCGATCGCTCGCAACGAAACCTGTCCAAACGCAGCAACATCATCAATAAGCAGAACTCTCACCTCATCCGAACCATCTACGCCCACGAGTTCCTCAAGTAAAAATTTCTGCATATCCTTCTCTGTATATGAACGCGCTTCGAAAATATGGTGATTTTTTACAGGAGCACTCATTCCGGGTCGTACCTTCTGGATTTCTGAATACCGTACATGATCTCCCTCTAGCACGCGTAACTGCTCATGAACTGCTTTGCCAAGTGGCAATCCAGAGGATCCGATCGCAACAACATGTGTGGGATGTGTGTCGAGTGCTGAACGTGCAAGCAACTCTGCAGCGAAACTTTGTTGTTCAAGATCAATTCCGCCTTTCCCGCGCTTATCTGACCAGTCATTCATCCATGGAAG
The DNA here is from genome assembly GCA_964535635.1 of uncultured Gammaproteobacteria bacterium. Lineage (GTDB taxonomy): Bacteria > Patescibacteriota > Microgenomatia > UBA1406 > GWC2-37-13 > CAZLQR01. The sequence continues at coordinate 739 of CAZHVF010000009.1, forward strand.
GACGATGAAGTTTGGCTCTGGAATAATCGCAGTATCGACAGCGCGTTGTCGAAGAGATCTCCATTGATCTCCAAGCCTTGGTTCAGTTCGTAAATCGTATGATCTCAATTCTCGTCTAGGTGGGAGTTGTCCTTCTATCATGCGGGGATTATACAGCAGTTTTATGGTTTGTTCTAGGCTAATCTGTTGAATTACCTGTAGATTTTGCTACACTTCTACTCCTAACAACTTATGAGTACAATTAAGGAACGAATGCAACCTCCAACAGAGTACCGTCCGATCATTGCCGTGCCAAATCCTAATGCTCCTGTCCTCGTCACGAAGGAAGAACTACGTAGACAGATGATTCCTCTGGCCGAAAGTCTCGTTCCTCGAATTCGAGAGCTTGATAATCCTGTGCTACTTGTACTCGCAAAGGGTGGTATAGTTTTTGGTGAACAACTTGCAGTTGAGTTAAATAATTGTGATCCCGAGCTCCCTTTCCAGCTTTCTCGAGTGCGGTATAAATCGCGTATTGAAGTAAGTGACGATAGCCCAAGCGAACCATTCCTCGACGAGACAGAGTACGAATTTCCAGAGGTGGAGGGTAGGAATGTTATTATCGTAGACGATGTTGCCGACTCTCTTCATACCGGTACTACTGTTGAGCGGGATGTGTCTGACCGAGGTGGAACAGTCACGGATATGGTAGTTGCCGTTGAAAAATTTCCAGAAGATGAATTTAAAGGTAAAATTCGAACACACAGTTTTAGAGGGAATGTGAAAATTCACGCGCTGGTTCAGTCAAAAGCACTTTGGCTTTTTGGAGAAGGGATGGATAATGGAAATGATGAGACCGAAGATGAAGATCGTGCATTGGAGGACATTCATGTCAACTGGCCGTGGGAGAGAGAACATCACCCGGAGATGGTTGAGTATTATTTAGAAAAGTATGGACAAAATCTTATTTAGCAGTTCGAAGTACGATTGTAAGCTCGCCTTTATAGTCCCGGTGAAGCAAATCGGCGGCTTTTCCACGGATAATCTCTTCAAACTTTTTCGTCAGCTCCCGACAGATGACAACCTCGGTGTTCGGTTGAACGTTGTCCAGTACTTCAAGCGTCTCAATCACACGGTACGGTGACTCGTACGCTACATAAACCGTGTCACTTGTAAACGATTTCATCAGTTTTTCCTTATCCTGAGGTTTCTTCGGAAGGAATCCAAGAAATACTGATCCAACCGGGTTAAAGCCAGAGTAGACAAGTGCGGTGGTCCATGCGGTTGGACCGGGTACTACCTCAAATGGTAGCTCAGCTTTAATAACCTGCTTGATGAGTGAGCTCCCGGGGTCCGAAATGATCGGCATGCCTGATTCTGAGATTAGCACAACGTTTTTGTCAGCTTGAATGAATCCGAGCGCCTCTGATAGTTTCTCAAACTCGTTGTCTTTGTGAAATCCAACGACGCGGAGATTCGGATTCTTTTCATCCAAGAGATCGGGGAACATCTCTGGAATTTGTTGTAGTAAGATTCCGGCACTACCGGTATTCTCTGCCAGTATGATATCCGCGGTGAGAATTGCTCGAGCCTGTCGATACGAGAGATCGGAGAGATTGCCGATTGGTGTTCCTACGATAGAAAGCATATTAATCGTTTAGATGCTTACGCTGTAATGTTTTTTTTACATTGGTGAACGAGGTTGTTTTCTTGGACTCCTTCTTATGTCGAATGAACTCGACTAAGATCGGAACCACCGAAACGAGGATGATGAGAACAACGGCAAGCTCAAAGTTCTTCTTCACAAATGGAATGCCCCCAAAGAAGTATCCAAGCCAGGTAAATAAAGTGACCCATGCAAACCCTCCACCGATACTATAGAGAAGGAAGGTACCATAATGCATCTTTCCGACACCTGCCACGAACGGAGCAAAGGTTCGGATAATCGGAACAAACCGTGCGATAATCGTCGCTTTCTTACCATGTTTTGCATAGAACTGTCGAGTTTTCTCCAAGTATGCGGGATTAAAGAAGCGTGAGCTTTCCTTTGAAAATACCTTCGGACCAAAGTGTCGGCCAAGCCAGTAATTCGAAGAGTCTCCAAGAATCGCCGCAGCAAGAAGGAGTAGGTAAGCCACCCAGATATTGAGAAATCCACCACCAGCAAGAGCCCCAACCGCGAATAGGAGTGAATCACCTGGTAAAAATGGCGTTACTACGAGTCCCGTTTCACAGAAAATGATGGCGAATAGTATGAGGTAGGTGTACGGCCCGAACCAATCTATGATGAGCTTGAGGTAGTCGTTTACATGCAGAACAAACTTAATGATTTCCATGCTCCATTATACCAATGATCAGTACACGAGGCATCTACATTTTTCCAGTCAAAGGTGCTATACTTATTGGTTGGGATTTTGCCTATGACAAGCTTCAAGATTCATTCACAGTATAAGCCAACTGGGGATCAACCCCAGGCTATTGCAACCCTCTCAAAGGGGATACAGAGCAACCTGAAAAATCAGATACTTCTTGGTGTGACCGGCTCTGGAAAGACCTTCACGATGGCCGGCGTTATTGAGAAGCTGCAGATGCCGACGCTCATTATATCGCACAATAAGACCCTCGCAGGTCAGCTCTATCAGGAAATGCGAGATTTTTTTCCTGAGAACGCGGTTTCTTACTTTGTCTCATACTACGACTACTACCAACCGGAGGCGTACATTCCCTCAACCGATACCTACATCGAAAAAGAAGCAGAGGTGAATGAGCTCATCGATAAGCTACGACTTCAGGCAACGACAAACATTATCACCAGAAAGGACACGATTGTTGTAGCTTCGGTATCGTGTATCTATAACATCGGATCACCTGAGGAGTACCGCAACTTTACCATGCCCCTGATGATTGGTCAGGATGCGGACTGGAGAGTCATTGGAAAGCGTCTCATCGAGCTCCTGTATTCACGATCAGAGTTTGATTTTAAGAGAGGGTCATTCCGAGTACGAGGAAACTATCTCGACATCTATCCCGCATACGAGGATATCGGAATTCGTCTGAGTGAAAAGGCAGGCAAAATTGAGACTATTGAAACCTTCGAGCCGCTTACCGGAAAAACATTGACTAAATTAATTTCGACCGTTCTCTACCCGGCAAAACACTACCTTGCTGATACCGATAAGGTAAAGGCAGCAGAGCAACAGATCCGAAATGATTTGAAGAAGGAATATACCGATCTGAAAGAGAAAGGCAAGATCGTTGAGGCGGAACGCCTCCTCAGACGGGTAAACTACGACCTCGAAATGATCAAGGAAGTTGGGTACGTGAATGGAATAGAGAACTACTCCCGCTACTTTGATGGTCGGAAGCCCGGTGATTCACCGTACAGTCTCCTGAACTTTTTCAAGTACGCGTATGGGGATAACTTTCTCGTCATTATCGACGAGTCTCATATGACCGTTCCGCAGATTCGGGGTATGTTCAACGGTGATTATTCGCGAAAAAAGATTCTGACAGAGTTCGGGTTCAGACTGAAATCAGCATTCGACAATCGACCAATGAAGTTCGAAGAGTTCTACGCAATTCCTCCGCACATTGTCTACGTCTCAGCAACGCCGGACGAGTGGGAAGTACAGGAAAGCAACGGTCACATTGCGGAACAGCTTGTTCGACCAACTGGAATAGTTGATCCGCAGATCGAGATCAGACCGGCAAAAGATGAGATACCCGATCTTATCGAAGAAGTAGTGCGTCGCTCAAAGAAAGGCGAAAAAACATTGGTTACGACACTGACCAAAAAACACGCCGAAGATCTCACAACCTATCTGAAGGAGCGCGATATTAAGGCAGAATACCTGCACTCGGACATCGTAACACTCGAACGATCTGCAATACTCGACAATCTTCGAAAGGGTGACTACGATGTGCTTATCGGTGTCAACTTACTGCGTGAAGGACTTGATTTACCAGAGGTATTTCTCGTTGCGATACTCGATGCTGATAAGGAAGGGTTCCTTCGATCTCGAACCTCACTCATCCAGACCATGGGGCGAGCAGCGCGAAACACTTCAGGAACCGTAATTCTTTATGCGGACACCATGACTCGATCAATGAGGCTAGCAATTGATGAAATTAATCGCCGAAGGGAATATCAACTCGCATACAATACCCAACACAACATCACACCGCAGACAATCTATAAGCCAATTCGTGAGAAAATCATCGATGCTCCCGAACCCATCCAGCTTCAGGATCAGCGAGGCATCACGTATAATGAGTCAGTTCTTACGCGAATCAACCCTGAATCACTTACCGACATCGATAAAAAGCGTATGGTCAAGAAACTCGAACGAGAAATGAAGAAGCAAGCTGATCAGATGAACTTTGAGCTCGCAATTGCAATGCGCGACAAAATTAAAGAATTAAAAGCATAGTCTATGATTGACAAAATTACGATTAAAGGAGCTCGGGAGCACAATCTAAAGAACGTTAACCTTGAGATACCAAAGAATAAACTTGTCGTATTTACCGGTGTCTCCGGTTCTGGAAAATCTTCGCTCGCCTTCGACACCATCTACGCCGAAGGTCAGCGACGGTACGTTGAGTCTCTCTCAGCATATGCCAGACAGTTCCTCGGTATCATGAGTAAGCCAGATGTAGACTCGATTGACGGACTTTCCCCTGCTATTTCGATCGATCAAAAAACAACTTCACATAATCCCCGGTCAACGGTCGGAACCATCACGGAGGTTTACGACTATCTCCGTCTCCTTTTTGCGAGAGTCGGTCATCCTCACTGTCCAACCTGTGGTGTTGAAATTACAAAGCTCTCACTGGACGAGATCGTTACAAAGCTTGTCCAGTCGATCGAAACAACGGTTCAAAAAAATAAACTGAAACCATCGACCTTTACCATCCTCTCGCCAGTTGTTCGACAAAAAAAGGGAGAGTTCCGGGATCTGTTTAATAACATTCTCAGCAAAGGGTACCGTGAAGCAATTGTCGATGGAACTGTTCTCCCCCTCGACTCTGACATCTCACTGATTAAAACGAACAAGCATGATATCTCGATCTCGATTGACACAGTTCAGCTCTCCCATTCTCAACTCAAAAATTCTGACACGATGAAAAACCTGAGAGCGAGGATTACGACAGCGGTGGAGCAGAGTCTTGCACTGTCAGGTGGTCTCGTTATTCTAAAGGGTGATGTGGAGCTGCTGCTATCTGAAAAATTCTCGTGCCCGAACTGTAATCTATCACTTCCCGAACTCGAACCGCGAATGTTCTCATTCAACTCACCACAAGGGGCATGTACTCGATGCAAAGGGATAGGAACGATTTTCAAAATTGATCCAGAGTCGATATTAAATAAGAAATTGACGATCAACGAAGGTGGAATTCTCCCGTTTAACAAGATGTTCTTTCAGGACACCTGGTATATTCGACTGCTGAAGACTGTTGCGGACGAAGAAGGTCTCGACTTTAACGTTCCACTTTCAGATTACTCGGACAAACAACTGAAAATTATCCTTTCTGGAACCGGAAAACAGTATAAAGTACTTGGAACGAATCGTCTTGGTAATCCAACGTCCATCTTTGAGAAGTTTGATGGGATCGTAGCCGAACTTGAGCGACGATTCTTTGGTCCCGATAGCACCACAGAACAATGGGATACCCAGAGATATATTCGAGAAGAGCTCTGTCCTGCCTGTAAGGGAAAGCGACTAAAACCAGAGATCTTAGCGGTAACCATTAATATGAAGAATATCGCTGAGTTTGGGGATGAGTCGGTAACCGAGTTTCTTCGCGTTGTCGATCAAGATCTCAAACCACAGTTAAATAACTACGAACAACAGATTGCATCCGCCATATTGAAGGAGATCTCGATTCGTCTGTCGTTCCTCTCGAACGTAGGTCTTGGATATCTCACGCTTTCACGATCGGCAAAGACGCTGTCTGGAGGAGAGCTCCAATGAATTCGACTCGCGTCTCAAATTGGCACAGGACTCACCGGAGTTCTGTATGTTCTCGATGAACCATCAATCGGTCTCCACCCACGGGATGTCTCTGCGCTGATCAAAACACTCCATTCTCTCAAAGATCTCGGAAACACTCTCGTTGTTGTCGAGCATGACCAAGAAACAATAGAGTCAGCAGACTATATTGTTGAGCTTGGACCTCAGGCTGGGAAGCATGGTGGCGTAATCACATCTCAGGGGTCATTGCATCACATCAAACAAGACAAACACTGTTTAACAGGCCAGTATCTATCCGGAAAGCGGATGATCCAGCTCGAAAAGCGAGAGCTCCAGACTACGCGCGGTGAACTATTGTTGAAAGGTGCATCTCAGTACAACCTAAAGAATGTAACGATGAAGCTTCCCCTTGGTAATCTTATCGCTGTAACGGGAGTGTCGGGGTCTGGAAAATCTACACTCATAGGAGAAACACTGTACCCTGCCTTGAAGTATCACATCGAAGGTCATTACAGCGACACCACCGGTACTTACGAGCGTCTTGAGGGGTTTCAGTACCTCGACCGAGTATACCTCGTTGACCAATCGCCAATCGGAAGAACTCCACGTTCGAACCCTGCAACATACGTGGGCTTTTTTGATGACATACGAGATATCTTTGCATCAACCGCAGATGCGAAATTGCGCGGTTTTGCAAAAGGCAGGTTCTCTTTTAATCTGAAGGGGGGACGATGTGAAAAGTGCCAGGGAGCGGGTGTAATTAAAATCGAGATGCAGTTTCTGCCGGACGTATACATCACCTGTGATGTCTGTGCAGGACAGCGATATAATGCCGAAACGTTGGAGGTAAAGTATAAGGACAAGACAATTTATGATATTCTCAAAATGACAGTGGATGAAGCAACCGACTTTTTCTCTGCACATTTCCACATTCATCAAAAACTTCAGTTTCTCAAGAAAGTTGGTCTCGGGTACATCGAGCTTGGTCAGCCTGCTCCTACCCTTTCAGGTGGAGAGGCACAACGCATCAAACTTTCGAACGAACTTTCCCGAAAGGACTCAGGGAGAACAATCTATATTCTCGATGAGCCGACGACCGGACTCCATTTCTATGATGTAGAACGCTTGCTCGCAAGTTTGGAGGAGCTTGTTGGTCGTGGGAACACCGTTGTTCTTATCGAGCATAATATGGATGTCATTAAGAACTGTCAATATATCGTGGATCTTGGACCAGAAGGTGGAACTGGAGGGGGATCGATACTGTTCCAAGGAGTGACGAAGGACATACTATCTGTTAAACAATCATCAACCGGAGAGTACCTAAAAACACTACTGTGAACATTCGATCGCTACTAGCAGTCGTTCTTCTGTATCTGTTCATACCGTTTTCGGCACACGCGACATCTTCAAACACTTCGATCAGTGCTACGTATACCGTTCAGTCTAATGATGAAAAGCAGACAAAGGCTGTCTACGCGATCGATCTCGAAGAGCCAGAGGGAGCGCATTCGACCTCTGAATATTCGCTCCATATGCCGACCAGCTTCCCGGTTACCTCCATTCACGCTACGGTTGACACCGAGCCGGTTGAACCAGTAATTTCATCGCAACAGAACTATATATCGGTCTCGATTCCGCTCCCAGATAGTGATAAAAAAATACATCGCCTGATCGAGCTATCCTTTTTACAAGGAAATGTAGTGCATCAGAATGGTAAACAGACCGAAGTTCTCATTCCAACTCTTCTAACCAAAACAAATGAAACGATTCGATATCAGCTGAGCATCCCATCCGATCTAACGAATACATTACTATCAAGCCGACCGATGTTTAGTCAACGAAATGGGGCGAATATGTTCTGGAGCGGTACTCGAGGAAAGACAATTCAGGTCATGTTTGGCGCACCGAAGCTTTTTTATCACACATCATTACAGTACGATCTCCAGAATGAATCGGGACTGAGTCGAACCATGGATATAACACTCCCACCCGAATCTCCCTATCAACTTCTCCATGATATCTCGTTCTCGGAAAAGCCACTCGAGATCGGCATCGATTCGGATGGAAACCCTATCGCTAGATATACCGTTGCTCCACACGGTAAAAAAAGCGTGAAGTTTCGAGCAACGCTTGAGTTACGCGTACTCCCCGATGGTGAGCGGGTGAGGTACGATCGATTGCTGTTCCAATCATCACGAGAACATCTGCTTCGTCCATTCATAGGAGAAGAACGGAGGACTCCTCCTCTCAAAGATCCGCGGACGGTATATGAGTACACGGTCGCTTCTCTGAGCTATGATTATTCACAGCTCAGTACCCCATCCCTTCGTACCGCACATAAGACCATCTCGCAGATTCTCAATACTCCAACTAAGTCGATCTGCATCGACTATAGCTCGCTGTTTGTGAATCTCGCTCGGAAAAATGGTATTGAGGCGCGAGAAGTTTACGGCTACTCGATCCAGAGAGATGAGCAGCTGAGACCTACGAATGGTGATGAACTCCATAGCTGGGCACAGTTTTTTGACACGACCACACAGCAGTGGGTAAATGTCGATCCGACCTGGGACGACACCTCAAGTCTGGACTACTACAACTTCCAAGACTTTAATCATGTCGTTCTTGCGTATCGAGGAGCCGACTCAAATACGCCGTATCCAGCTGGGTTCTTTCGGTTCAACAACTCCTCCGATACAGCTCTCATATCCATTGTGCCGAGTGCAGGGTCAGAAGCAGAAGCAGACCAATCAGCACTCTCCATCGATCGCTCCGCAATGAGAACGTCATACAATGCCTCTGAGCCAACTGACACAACGGTGAGCGTACTGAACGCAGGAACCTCGGTTCGTTATAACGTTCCGGTTTCCGTAACTTCTCGTCATTCAGTAGTACATCTCGAGAAACAAATAATACCGATTCTATATCCATTACAGAAGGTCGCTCTCACACTGTCGGTGACAGGAAGTGATAAGTTGGGAGGCGCCGATGCTCTCACGATCACAGCAGGGGAGCGTTCAGAACAGATCTCGATTACCGTACTGCCGCGCTCATACTTAAAAACGATCGTACTGGCAGTTTCAGTACTTTCCGTGATAACCGTCCTCTGGATTGTAGGAAGGAGACGGAAATAGTATTTAGATTGTTATAATAACCCATATGAGTGCGTGGAAGATCAAAAACACAACAAAGAACATCAAAGACCTCAAAGGATTTGCAGGTGTCTATACCTATACACTCAAAGGGAAGCCACTGTATATCGGGAAATCTACAAATGTAAAAGCGCGTTTACTTTCACATCTTGAAAATGCGAGAGTTAATAAACGTGAGGCACTCTACGTACACCATGCGGATACGATAGAACTTCAGCAAACCGATTCAGAACTCAATGCGTTGTTACTCGAATCAAAACTCATTCAAACCCATAAACCAAAGTATAACGTCCGGTGGATGGATGACAAAAGCTACCTCTACATCAAAATCACTACGAAGGACACGTTTCCAAAAATATTTGCAGTACGAAAAGAAACAGATAAGCGCTCGACTTATTTCGGACCGTTTGCCTCACAAGAAGTTGTGGATCTGTTACTGGGGACCATTCGCAAAATCTTCCCGTTCTGCACGCAAAAAGAAATCGGGAAACGACCGTGTTTCTACGCGAAACTTGGTCTCTGTAATCCGTGTCCGAATACCATTACAACCGCGGAAGAAAAAACGCTCTATCGTAAAAACATTCGGTCTGTGATACGAGCGCTCACCGGAAACTCGAGTTTTCTCGAAGAGATGATTTCAAAAAAAATCAAAAAACTTGCACAAGCGGAACGGTATGAAGAAGCAATGAAGCTGCGAAATGTATTGTATAGCCTTAAACACTTTTACACGCACAAGGTATTCGATCTGCAGGACAATCATTCGTTTAATCGTTCAGGCGAGATGATTACGTCGCTGACCTCACTCTTAATTCCATTCTTCCCTGCAATAAAGTCGCTCCACAGAATTGAGTGTTATGACATCAGCAACACCAGCCAACAGCAGCCCACCGCATCAATGGTGGTATATATTGACGGTCAGATTACCAAGTCTGAGTACAAAAAATTTAAGATTGGAAAGCAGAACGCAAAAGGTGATTTCGCGATGCTTCGAGAAGCTGTCACGAGACGTCTTAAGAATAATTGGTCGAAACCGGATCTCATCATTCTCGATGGGGGAAAACCCCAGCTCCGAGCAGTTCTCTCAGCAACCGATATCCCAATGATTGGCATTGCAAAGCATCCCGATCGGCTCGTAATCGGAACTGCAGGACTTCCAACCGTGCGACCACGGCTCAATAATCCCGGCCTTCATCTAGTTCAGCAACTCCGTGACGAAGCACATCGATTCGCCAAAAAATATCACACCATGCTTCGATCTCGATTGTGATCGCGAACTGTCTCAACACCTTGCCTACTTGCCCTGCGTCTCGATTCCGACTATAATACAGGTATGCGAAACGTATTACTTTCACTCAACGTTATTGTCTCTGTAATCATCACCATTCTTATTCTTATTCAAGGAAGAGGTGGAGGTCTTGGGGGTGCATGGGGTGGTGGAGGAGAAACCTTCCATACCCGACGAGGTATCGATAAAATTACATTGAGACTCACGGTAGTTCTGATCGTTCTATTCTTTGTTCTGTCGGCCTTTAACCTGTTTATTCGGTAATACCATGACCGATCAAAAAAAAGCCTTCCGCTACTACTACTGGCTCATTGCTGCCTTTGCGTAAAAGCATAGTAAAATGATCTTCCTGAGTTTCTTTGTGAGTCTACTCGTTATCTTAAGTCTCTTATCCTTCTCAACTCAGCTCGATGCACTATTCCTTACCCGAAATCGCATCGTAGGTCTCGTAGGCTCCTATGAACCTTCTCAACTTCCTGAAGATGTTCTGAACAATATATCGTACGGTCTTGTCTACACCGATGCACAGGGAAATATTAAGCCCGCAGTGGCCGAGCGCTGGACAGGGTCCTCAAACGGGAAAAGCTTCACCGTATACATTCGAAAAAATTTAGCATGGGACGATAACAAATCACTTACGGCTCGGGATCTGCAGTTTAACTTTCAGGATGTTGATGTGAATGTGGTCAACGACTTTGAGCTTGAGTTTAGTCTCAAGCGGCCACTTGGAATCTTTCCAACGTATCTAACGAAACCACTCGTTCGCTATCCGTTACATGGAGTTGTAGGAAATTACCGTGTGAAAAAGTTACGGCTTGGTCAGGAAAATAAAGTTCAGGAAATCGAGTTAACGCCGAATAAAAAAGAGCTTCCACCGCTTACCTATAAATTTTTTGCAAACGAATCAAGTTTGATCGGCGCCTATAAACTTGGATCGGTCACAGAGATGCAGATCTATAACAAAGGTGTAGCAGAGGACTTTAAAAACTGGAAAAACACCAATGTAAAACGGGAAGTTGATTACTCCACCGTTCTTACACTTTTTTTTAATGAGGCGAAGGGTCAGCTTTCGGACAAGGACTATCGAAAAAGCGTTTCCCTTGCAATACCACGACCGAAGCTCGAGCAGTATGGGGAATTAGCAGAGGGTCCAATCTCACCTACTTCATGGGCTTATAACACCGAACTCAAAAAAAGTATCTACGATCCAGCAGAGGCAAAAAAACAGTTGAAACCTGACTCAGCTTCAAGTGCGGCGACGCTGACGTTGCGAACGTTCTTCGACTATCAGGATCAGGCAAATATACTCAATGATTCATTCACAAATGCAGGACTGAAGTCCGACATTGTGTTTGGTAGCTTCGCCGATCCATCCGACTTTGATGTCTTACTGGCGTTGTGGAAGATCCCAACAGACCCGGATCAGTATTTTTTCTGGCACTCAACGCAGATCGGTAAAGGAAATATTACCGGCATGAAGAATGTACGAATCGACAAGCTCTTAGAAGATGGGAGAAAATCCATCGAACCATCTGACAGAAAAAAGGAATACCTTGATTTTCAAAAAATCATGGCGGATGAACTCCCTGCAGCCTTTCTATACTACCCGTATCGCTACACTATCACGCGAAAGTGATGATATAATGAACAGGCAGGAAGTCGAGATGGCGGAACTGGCAGACGCGCACGCTTGAGGGGCGTGTGCCCGCAAGGGCGTGGAGGTTCAACTCCTCTTCTCGACACCAGGTAGTGTGACCCCAGCGGGAATCGAACCTGCATCTAATCCTTAGAAGGGATTTGTTCTATCCGTTGAACTATAGGGTCTAACTCCATAATTATATCAGAGTGTGAAGCTCTAATTATTGATTTTCTATTGTTATGACAGAACGTTCATCTAAACAGTCACCTGGTGAACGAGGTGTGTTCTTTAGCGATGCGTACCTGAGACTCACACCATCAACACCAGACACACCCTTATCGCTTGTCGGTAGGTCGGAAGGAACTTGGAAAGTTCCCATGTTGGAGAATGGGATATTATTTCTCCCGTATGGTGGTAGCGCGATTATCCAGTTAGTCCCGCCAGAATTACCTCAATGTCTTTTCATCGCGAAATACATGAAGGAGAGAAGTGACAGACCAGCTGGGATCGAACTTCACTACAAACAAGCTCTTAATGATGAGAAGCGAATACATCTCACAACTCTAAAACCAAAGTCAGAGGATCAGGGGAGCACTCGAACGATCGTCGTGCTACCAGGTAACATTGCCGTTCGAGTAGATTACGGATTTAGATCTAGAATGGCAAAATAAACTTCCTTACGATTATAAGGACCACCAACTTCCTACTTACTGCCGTAACTTGGAGCCGAGATGGGGGATCGAACCCCAGACCTGCTGTTTACAAAACAGCTGCTCTACCACTGAGCTACCTCGGCAAGTGAATTGATGGTGCCGCGAGAGCGAGTCGAACGCTCACGACCTTGCGGTCACAGGATTTTAAGTCCTGCGTGTCTGCCATTCCACCACCGCGGCAATCTCTCTCAATGTCTCTTTTCCGTAACCGCTTTTAAAGTACTTTTCTAGCAACCTAGCTTTTAGTCTCGTATCAGCTAATTCTACATGAATTAAATGAAACGGCTTAAAAGGTCTTGTTGATTTTACCGTACCGCTATTATGACGATTCAGTCTTTCTTCAATATCTTCAGTAAACCCAACGTAAACTAAATTCGTTACAGTACTCTTGATGGCATATATGTAAAACATATATTTGTGCCATTCCACCCTGCCTGCCGGCAGGCAGGCACCGCGGCATACGATTCACTCTAGCATTACTATTATACCAGTTGCGTTTGGTCAGGCTGAGTCTTTAGTCCGAGGTGTTTGAGTGCCTTTTGTGTCAGCTGTCTACCTCGAGACGTGCGTTTTAAGAACCCGATCTGAAGAAGGTACGGCTCGATAAAGTCCTCAATGGTCTGAATGTCTTCCGACAGTGATGATGCAATAGTATTAACACCAATTGGATTATTCTGAAACTTGACTCCAATCGTTTTGAGATACTTTCGGTCAACGTCACTTAATCCAAACTCATCTAGCTCAAGCAGTGAGAAAAGATCTGTGAGAACAGACTCAGTGAGTTCGGAAAATTTATTTACTAGCATCATGTCATGAGCTCGTTTGATTATTCTATTTGCGAGCCTGGGAGTACGACGAGATCGTTTCGCTATCTCACCAGCGACGTTTTTGGCGATCCTTAGATTGAGCAACTGTGCCGATCGTGACACGATCTTCTCCATCTCAGCATCGGTGTAATAATCAAGACGCATTAAAAGGCCGAAACGGTCACGCAGAGGCGCTGAGAGGAGGGCAAGCCTCGTCGTCGCACCTACAATTGTAATACGAGGGATTGGAAGTCGGACTGTCCGTGCAGCCGGTCCCTTCCCGATGATGATATCAAGGAAGTAATCCTCCATTACTGGATAGAGCATCTCTTCGACTGTTTTTGGAAGTCGGTGAATCTCATCAATGAACAGAACGTCATGATCTTTGAGATTTGTAAGAATCGCCGCAAGATCACCTGACTTCTGCAAAGCAGCCCCTGATGTTACCTTCATCTCTCCTTGGAGTTCATGCGCAATAATGTTCGCGAGTGTGGTTTTACCAATTCCTGGTGGTCCGTAAAGGAGAATATGCTCAGATGGTTTTCCCTTTTTTTTTACCGCCTCGATGAACACAGAAAGTGTTCTGACAGCTGCCGACTGACCGATGTATTCGTTCAGCTTCTTTGGGCGCAGTGTAGTGACTTCATTATCGGACATGCCTCTCATTATACTCCACCATAATATAAATCCAATGACACAACTAGGACACTCAAATCTCGCAAATCAATTTCTATAGGACTGAAGAGAGGGCTAATAGTGCTTTGTTCATTCCATTCGCTTTAATTATTTAAATAATTAAAGCGGGGATTGTGAGTGCTATTATTTAGCCGTGGAAGTATGCTTAAGGGCTTCTTTTATTTTTTCTTCTATAGAGAGTGTTGAAGGAATCTTGCTGATTGCTTGTTTTGCTTCCTGAGATTTGTATCCGAGCGACATAAGCGCATCGATGACGGTTCGATCCTCTTCGGTGATCTGCATCTTTTTCATATCGAACTCTGCTTCTAATTTTTGTGATAGCTCGAGAATGATCTTCATCGCTGTCTTTTTTCCTAACCCTGGAATCTTCGAGAAGAACCGTACGTCATTTGACTGTACCGCAGTGACCAGTTCGTCATGATTCGCATAGGATACAATTTGGAACGCAGTCTTTGGTCCTACTCCAGAAACTGACAGAAGCAGTCCGAACAATCGTTTGTCTTGTTTAGACTGGAAGCCGAAGAGTATGTGCGCATCATCTCTAACCTGAAAGTACGTATCGATTTCAAGCTTGCTTCCAAGCTTGTGGGCGAGTAACGAAGGCTGAAGATAGACCTCATAGCTGAGTCCGCTCATAGTCTCGATGAGACCAACATTGCCTTCCACTTCAACGAGTACACCTTTTATGCGTCCGATCATGCAGTATATGGTATAGGTATTGTCAAAAAAAGTATAGGGGATCTCGGTTAAGGGAGGATTGTGTTACTTTGAAAGTTTCTCTCGTTCGATCTGCCACAGTCGGTTATACTTCGCCACACGTTCTCCTCGTGAAGGTGCGCCGAACTTCACAAAGTCCGCCTGCACTCCGACCGCAAAGTCTGCGATAAAGCTATCATTCGTCTCGCCAGATCGGTGTGAAACAAGAACCGCTAGGTCATTTGACTTTGCGATCTGAACAACCTCCATGATCTCTGAAATTGTCCCGATCTGATTTGGTTTGACAAGTACCATACTGCACGCCTTATTCTTTATCGCGCGCTCGAGTCGTTCTTTATTGGTTGCCAAGAGATCGTCACCGATGAGGTAGATATCACGCGCCATCGACTTCAGCAACTTAGACCAACCCTCAAAGTCATCTTGATTCAATGGATCTTCAATACAGAGCATCGAATAATTTTTGGTCAGAGAAAGAATGAATTCAAGGTACTCTTCCTTCGTAAGTGGATGGGGTTTATCCTTCACGTAATACCGGTCATCTTTAAAGAAATGTGACGACGCAACATCGAGACCAAGGAATACATCAAGGCCCATCTTGAGGTTCTTCTGGAGAACAGTTTCATTGATAACCTCGATCGCATCAATATTTGTCGTAAAGTTCGGTGCAAATCCACCTTCTTCTCCAACCGACACATTTGCATTCCGATATAACAGAACGCGCTTCAGCTCATGAAAGACCTCGACACCGATTTGATATGCTTTGGTGTATGGCAGTGACGATGAAGGAATGATCTGAAACTCCTGGAACTCAAGATTGTTATTGGCATGTTTTCCTCCGTTGATAATGTTAAAGATCGGCGTTGGCAACTTCGACAACGGGAGTTCCGTTTTAAATCGAGAAGCGTACACCGAGTTAATAAACTTATAGACCGATGTCCCTTGTTCCTTCGCTGCTGCTTTTACAAACATCTCGGAAAGTGCGAGGGTACTATTTGCCCCGAGTTTGCTTTTATTCTTTGTTCCATCTGCCTTGATTAACCATTCGTCTACTTCACGGAATTTACTGGGAGAAACACCAACGAGTTTTGGAGCGAGTACCTCGTTGATGATATTCACTGCATGGGTAACCCCCATACCATCAAATCGCTTTGGATCTTTGTCTCGCAGTTCAAGCGCCTCATACTTTCCTACAGAGGTTCCAGATGGAACACTCGCGAAAATCTCTCGATCATTACTAAGGAGTCCACAGACCTCGATCGTCGGATATCCGCGCGAGTCGATGATCTCATATGCGGTAATTGACTTAATGGTTAGATTACTCATGGTGTTTCGTAAGTTGTTTAAAATGATCCCGTTCGATGTCGAATATCAGTTTGCGCGTTCGCTCGATTGCGTCTGGATTGACCGATACACTCGTAATACCAGCTCGTACCAGCTTCTCAACCAAATCAACATAGTCCGATGCCGCTTGTCCACAGATGGAACAGCTTACGTTATATTGTACGCAGGTCTTAACGATGTGTTCAAGTACCGAAACAACTGCGTCGGTTCTCTCATCATAGATCTGAGCTACATGCTCGTTATCACGATCAACTCCAAGCAACATCATGGTAAGATCGTTTGTTCCGATCGAGACGCCATCAACGCCAATCTTAAGAAAGTTTTCAAGCTCAAGTGCGGCCGCCGGCACTTCAACCATAATGAGAAGTCGGAATCCGGGGAGTTGGAATAATCCTGCCTTTGCCACCATCGCCTTAATCTGAATCAGCTCCCATGGCCGTCGTACGAATGGAATCATGAGGTGGAGATTTGAATAGCCCATCTTCCACACATTTGCGATCGCTTCCAATTCAAGCATAAACTCTTCTGGATCTGCGATATAGCGAGATGCTCCTCGGAATCCGAGCATCGGATTCTCTTCCTTGGGTTCAAAGTGCGCGCCTCCCTTGAGATTCTTATATTCATTTGTCTTAAAGTCGGTAGCACGGTAGATAACCGGTCGGGGAGCGAACGGTTTCACAAATTTTACGAGGTCGTGTGTAAGTTTGCGCACAAATTCATGTTGTCGTCCTTCCTTAATCAAAAACTTTGGATGAGTTCCGATGCCTGCAATCATGAACTCTGCACGAAGAAGTCCTATGCCGTCAACATGACGCTTCGCAAGTGCCTCCGCTTGGTCTGGTTCAGCTAAGTTGACGTATACCTTCGTGAGGGTTTTTAGTTTTTTGTCTGCGGCGATAAATGCATGCTGTTCCTTTACTGACATTCCGTCCGATTGTTTCGATGCAACAGCTCCTTTGAAGACTTCGCCTGTGGAACCATTCACCGTAATAATTTCTCCCTGCTTTAGTTTTGTCGTTGCGGACTCCGCACCTACGACAGCTGGAATACCGAGCTCTCTTGATACGATTGCTGCATGAGATGTTCGACCTCCTTTTTCGGTCACAATTGCCCCTGCCTGTTTCATAGCAGGGACATAGTCGGGATTAGTCTGAGGTGCGACGAGAATATCACCCTTTTTTATTCGGTCAATTTCTTTCGGTGAGTGGATAATACAAACTGGTCCGGTCACCATGCCTGGTGATGCAGGCGCGCCGGTCACCACCGGAGTTTGAATTGTCGCAGCTGTTGCTGCTCCTCGTTCTCCTACTTCACCATCTTTCCCACCGTGCATAGTGGTAATTGGTCGAGACTGAACGATGAATGTTTTTTCATTTTCGATCGCCCACTCAATATCCTGAGGAAAGTAATAATGATCTTCGATTTGCTTGACCAAGAGGGCAACCGTGACCACCTCTTGATCGCTAATTTTTTGTTTCGATCCATCTTTTTTACTCAACTCAACCTCACGATTTCCATTTCCAGAACGAACATACTTCAGATGTTGATACTTTACTTCCTTTTTTGTGAGAACAAAGGATCGCTTATCGACCTCGAAGTGATCAGGGGTTACCTTTCCCTGAACAATATACTCTCCAAGACCAACGATAGCCTCGATCACGATCTTTGTCTTATCATTCGTTACTGGGTCGATGCTAAAAGCGATGCCCGACTTCTCAGACTGCACCATTCGCTGCACAACCGCAGCGAGTCCTACCTTAAAATGGTCAAACTTTTGATGATGTCGGTAATAGATTGCTCGCTCGGTAAAGAGCGATGCCCAGCATTCCTGAATTTTTTTGAGCAGTTGCGCTTCACCAACCACATTCAAGAATGTTTCTTGCTGTCCGGCAAAGGACGCGTTTGGAAGGTCCTCGGCTGTCGCCGATGAACGCACCGCAACAGTAGCTGGTTTGTAGGCCTGCTTCACTGAGTGCACGATCTTTCCACCTACCGACATTGACTTACGGTAGTACTCTTCCTCCTTCGCAGCGAGTTCCTCATAGTACTCAAAGACATCGTGAACAATGGCTTTTGGTATCTCGGCGTCGAGTATGAGTTTCTTTACCTGCTCGGAGGCTTGCTGAAGTTCGTGGGGATTGTCTGGATTAAGTGTCTGAAGGTACTGCTTAATCTTCGGTTGAAGATTGTTGTGACGAATAAATTCGAAGTAGGCATGTGAAGTGAGTACGAAGCCGTAGGGAATGGGGAGGTGTGCATTGGTCATCTCACCGAGATTCGCTCCTTTTCCACCCACAAGTCCTACATCGTCCTTATGGACTTCCTCAAACCATACAATTCGTTTGCCTGCCGACATACATTCAATATACATAATATGAAACACAGAAAGCAATGCCGATTGCGATTATATGTTACAATTGCAACTTATGAGTCTCGAACGGTTACGGAGCCATCCAGCGCGATATTTAGTACCGAATGCACTCACGGTTGCTCGACCGATCTTAGGATGGAAGGCGCTTCAAGCTGCCCGTCACGGTGACTGGGCGACAGCAAAAAAATATCTCTATTCAGCAATGGTGACAGATATGGAAGGGAATGTCGCACGACAACTCAATGCGACCTCAAACGCCGGCGCGATCGCGGATCCGTTTGCAGATGGGGTGCTCCGTGTTGAAGGATTGGTAGCTCTGATGCCTGAACTCCATCCAATCACCTCAACGGTCATGATTGGTGGAGAATTGATAAATCTTGCGCTGAATGCACAGGTTCAAAAAGGACGAGAAACGCCGGTTGTACCGAAAGGTGCAAAAGTAGGATCCTTCACTCAAGCAGCTGGCGCTGCACTCGTTATTGAAGGAGCCACTCGAAACAAACCAGCGCTGAAGGCAGTAGGTGAAGCAGCAGTAGTAGCTGGTACTGTACTGCGCGTTGGAACATATTACTCACTCTATCGAAAAGATAGACAAGGACTCCCGTGGTATGCCAAGCACCCGCGTCACGCGCGGAATCAATCATAAGGTTGATCGGTATCTATTGTGACAGCAAATATATAAGCCTCACTTTTAATTTAGAGCCCCACATGAGATAATACTGAATGGAACGACCACGATTTTTTGGCAACAAACCACCACGAGAACAACTCCCGCTTCGAACCGGGGATCTCAATCATCCATTACGGCGGTTCAATCGCAGAATACACCCCGCATACGGTATCGGTGTTGCAATGATTGGAACAGGAGGAGCGGCAGCTGAGGTTGCATTGAAACATGGAAATAAGCTAGAGCAATTCGGGATCTCGACCGCTTGTATGGCGGTCGCACTTCTCGGAGTTATCTCGGCGTTTGCAAGCGGTGAGGACCGTCGCTATTTAAGAGAAACGGCATCAGGTCGACAAACATCATGATTCACCGTTGACAGACCGAGGTCTGTTAGCTACAATATGAAATACATGGTGAAAAACCTTAAGTGAGGCACTTGGTAGCAATCTTCTAAACTCTGCTATCCTATCAGCCTTCCTAATCAAACAAAACTTATACTTTATAACTTATAGCCCGATCGCGGGTGTTTTTTGGGCTCTAGGGTATAACTGAGAAGTGATGTAAGGGACTGGGCCTGAAGTTTACCTGGCTGAACGCTTCATTTGCAATGAAGAGGCAGGCGGTTCGACTCCGCCCAGGTCCACACGACTTGTGCAAACAGGTCAGAAATGCACATTAACAATTTGGGTCTTTTTAACATCAAATCTCAGCATCTTGTATGCTGGGACAAAGCGTGTTAGGTATCTCCCGATCTGCCAGGTGGTAGAAAACGGGAGATTTCAATTTCAAGAGCAATTAATAAACACATAGAAGAGATGGAAGAACCAATGCCATTGGTGGATGCCTTGGCAATTTGAGACGAAGAAGGACGCTTGCTCGAGAGCGATAACAACGATGAGTCCTTAAGCAGACGCTATTAATCGTTGGTTTCCGAATGGAGCAATCCTCCCAATAGTAATATTGGGAACCCATCGCAAGATGGGGGACAACCTGGGGAACTGAAACATCTAAGTACCCGGAGGAAAAGAAAACAATAGTGATTCTGTCAGTAGCGGCGAGCGAAAGCAGAGGAGCCTAAACCCCGACCGCAAGGTCGAGGTGTTGCGAGACACGGTAGGGAGTATCGATCGGTAGGAAAATGTTTTGGAAAGAACAACCAAAGAGCGTGATAGTCGCGTATTCAAAACTGAACGATACCTCGAGTGATTTCTCAAGTACAACGAGGCACGGCAAACCTTGTTGGAAACTGGGTCGGTCACGATCCAAGGCTAAATACTCAAATTGACCGATAGTGAACTAGTACCGTGAGGGAAAGGTGAAAAGAACCCCGAGAGGGGAGTGAAATAGTTACTGAAACCATTGGCTAACAAACAGACAAAGTCCGTAAGGATGATGTCGTGCCTATTGAAGAATGAGTCTGCGAGTGCTTGATAGCTGCAAGTTTAACCCACTACGTGGGGGAGGCGGAGCGAAAGCGAGTCTGAACAGGGCGATTAGCAACTATCAAACGACCCGAAACTAGGTGAGCTAACCATGAGCAGGGTGAAGCGCCGAGAAATCGGCATGGAGGCCCGTACCCGTTGTTGGTGAAATAACTTGGGACGACTTGTGGTTAGGGGTAATATGCCTATCGAACTTAGAGATAGCTGGTTCTCCCCGAAATATATTTGGGTATAGCCTCTGTAGTTTAATCCAAGGGGTAGAGCTACTGGATGAGTTTGGGAGTCTTTGACGACCAGACCCAACCAAACTCCGAATACTTGGTGTACATACAGGGAGTCAGTCCTGCCGGGATAAGCCGGTGAGGTCGAGAGGGAAACATCCCAGATTCTCATCTAAGGTTCCAAAGTAATTGTTAAGTGGTTAAGGCCGTTTATTTTCCAATACAGCAGGTAGGTTGGCTTAGAAGCAGCCACCCTTCAAAGAGTGCGTAACAGCTCACCTGAATAGTCCCTTTGGGATGGAAGATGGGCGCCGAAAATGATCGGAGCTAAACAATTCACCGAAGATAGAAATTATATGACGTAAGTTATATTTTGGTAGGGGAGCGTATTTCATGCACTGAAGCAATACTGTAAGGTGTTGTGGAGCGTGAAATAGTGAGAATGCAGACATGAGTAGTGTACCTCCTGATGAAATATCAGGATGCCGAATTTCCGAGGTTTCCTCAGCAATGTCAATCATCTGAGGGTTAGTCGGATCTAACCTTCTACCGCTTAGGTAGGGGGGATGTACAAGCCGTTAATATTCGGCTACTAGTTGCAACGCGTTACGAGATGTAAGATGACGAAATGTGATATCTATGGCCTTCTACATGAGGGTTTAAGTAGTGAGTTTCGATGAACTACGAATACAATTATTCGCAAGGATGAAAGCATAGTACGTTGCGTTTCCCGGAAAAGTCTTACATTCAGTTTTGCAACTATCCGTACCGCAAACCGACACAGGTGGAATGGTCGAGTAGACCAAGGCAGATGGGTAATGGTGGTTCAAGGAACTCGGCAAAAAAGCTGAGCGTAAGATATTCGATAAGCTCTGACCTCCTTTGGAGGTTTACAACAAATGTTTATCAACCGACTGTTTAGCAAAAACATAGGTCTCTGCAAACCAGAAATGGAACGTATAGAGGCTGAAACCTGTCCAGTACTGGTAAGTCAACCGCTGCGGCTGACCCTTAATTTATTAAGGAAAGGTTGCGGTGTAAGCTCCAGTGAACGACAGCTCTAACCCTGAGAGTTCTAAGGTAGCGTAACCCCTTGCCGGGTAAGTTCCGGCCCGCATGAAAGGTTTAACGAGTTGATAACTGTCTTGAACTGCTGCCCGACGAAATTGAAATGGCTGTGAA
>CAZHVF010000010.1:0-20930 GCA_964535635.1 uncultured Gammaproteobacteria bacterium
AAAAAAGATCATATGTACGTACTGGGGAGGGGACTATCCTATCCCGCAGCACTCGAATTTGCACTTAAAATGAAGGAGACCTGCTATCTTCATGCCGAAGGGTTTGCTGGAGGGGAGCTCAAGCACGGCGTAATTGCACTCGTAGAAAAAGGAACTCCGGTTGTTGTTCTCGCACCGCTTGATGAGACCTATCATGAGATCATCTCCTATGCACAGGAGGTGAAGGCGCGTGGAGGATACATTATCGGTATTAGTCCAAAACCGAACCCGGTATTTAACAGTTATTTTTCTGTTGACGATGTGGGTGATGCGACACTCATCCTCGAGATTGTGATTGCGCAACTTCTCGCATATTACACCGCTCTTGCAAAGGGACTCAAAGACCCAGACAAGCCTCGAAATCTGGCGAAATCTGTTACTGTTAAGTAATACCATGAAGAAACCGAACATTGTAGTTGTAGGAGGAGGTACCGGTAGTTTTGTGACGCTTTCAGGACTGAAAAAGTACCCATACAACCTCTCTGCGATCGTCACGATGATGGACGATGGTGGTTCGACCGGAAAACTTCGGGATCAGCTCGGAGTACTTCCACCGGGAGACTTTCGACAGTGCCTCATCGCACTATCTGAAGCACCGGACGTCTGGCGAAAACTGTTCACCTATCGTTTCGACTCCGGAGATCTTGCTGGTCACAATATGGGAAACATCCTTCTATCCGCGCTCGAGAAAATCAGTTCCTCGTACGAGGATGTAGTTCAGGAAGCCCACGAAATTATGGCGGTACAGGGGAGAGTGATTCCGGTAACCTTCGACACAGCGCGACTGAAGGTGATATATCGATCGGGTAGAGAGCTGATCGGAGAGAAGTTTCTTGATGAGCAGAGTTCGGATCATGAGCGTATCGAAACAATATCATTACTCCCCTCAGCGCAGTTAAATCCAGAAGTGGCACGATCGCTCTCGGATGCCGACTATATCATTATCGGACCGGGCGATCTTTATTCGAGCATCATCTCGATAGCGCTCGTATCGGGATTCAAAGAAGCGTTTATGGCGTCAAAAGCCAAAGTGATCTTCATCATGAATCTCATGACAAAGTCTTCTCAAACACCATCCTATTCTGCACAAGATCATGTTGACGATATTGCGCGATACTTTGGTCGACGACCGGATGTCGTACTACAGAATACCGATCCAATCCCTGCGGAAGTTGTGAATTATTACAAATCAGCGAGTAATGATATTCCCGTGTCAGGTTCGATTTTAGACGTTCAGGTACTTCCATTCGCATTGCTATCAAAAGAAATCAAAGATGAACAGCAAACGCTTGCACAGACCTTTGCACATAGCATTCTCCGTCATGACTCAGAAAAGGTAGCTGATGCTATTCGATCGATTGTGGAGTGATTCCTGTCTGCGA
Source organism: uncultured Gammaproteobacteria bacterium (assembly GCA_964535635.1). Lineage (GTDB taxonomy): Bacteria > Patescibacteriota > Microgenomatia > UBA1406 > GWC2-37-13 > CAZLQR01. The sequence continues at coordinate 1,422 of CAZHVF010000010.1, forward strand.
GGACTTTTTCTTTTTTGGCGATGAGATTACGCCCTTCTGAACAAGCACCATATATGTGGACCAGACGATAAGCGCAACCGCTCCGGTGAGAAATATTAGGGTTTTGAGTAGGTCTGCATCCCCAGCATCATTAGTCTTGAGCTCATCGGTCGCCCCAAGCGTTTTACCGTTCCCGTTAGAGAGCCCGGTTTCCGGCGGATCATCAACAAGGCCTGGTCCACCGAATCCTGAGGAGTTTGTAGAGTTCTGCAACGGGACCGGTGATTTCTTTGCCGATGGTGTTGGAGTGTTCGTCGCTTGTGGAGTGGATGGAGCTGAGGTTGCGGTTGGTGCCGGTGTCGCGGTTGGGGCAGTTGTTGGGGTTGGTGTCTCGGTAGCAGTTGGAGTAGGCGTCTCGGTTACGGTCGGAGTAGGAGTATCGGTCGGCGTTGGATCCTCTGCGTATACGTGAAGAGGGAAGAGAAAGATAAATACCACTAACGCAACAATCTGCATCCCACCATTATAGCAACAGTGGCTTGTTTTTTTGAATATATACTTGCAGTATGCTGCCTTGTTTGCCGAGATTCAAAAGGGGAGTGATTTGAGGAGCGAGTACCCGATCAAAAAAAGGAAGCTGCGATCCCGCCCGATAATCGACCGGGGCAGGTTCGCTCATGTTACCAGTATTTGAATCATGGTAACGAGGTGCCCGAGAGATAAGCTTTCTCATGATTCCCACGAGATGCTCTGGATAGCTATAGGTGCTGGTTCTCAGTACTCGCCCATCGGTGTTCTTTATAAGGATTTCGAGTGAGCTTGGTCCAAAGAGATGAATATGATCAGGAGGAGTGAGGAATGTATAGAGATCTTGCTCAATACGCAGCAGATGACTCTGACTGTTTGGAGTTTCGATATAGAGAATACCATTGGGATTCAATCGAGTGATGACATTGCGGATAAATGCCTGTGGATTTCGCACATGCTCGATTACGTGAATAAGTAGAATAAAGTCGAATTTACGCGAACTCTGTTTTAGATACTGATCAAAATCAGCACGTATCATTCTGCTCCCGAGCTGATTCCGTGCAGATCTGAAAAGATTTTGAGCCGGTTCAATTCCGTATGCATCAAGACCTTCGTGAACCGCAAGCCGGACTCCTGTTCCGTAGCCCGCCCCAATATCTAGGAGCGATCGGCCCCGGGGATTCATAGTCCTCATCTGTTGAATAACCTTGGTCGTTATCGATTCAAATCGTTGAAGCGCGGTATCATTTACCCGAAAGACATAGTCGCCCTTATACGTTGTTCGTACGAGTTGCGCCGACGGTAGCGGATCAAGATAGACGAGTTCACAGACGTTGCAGCGCAGATATCGATATCGATGAACGTGAGCGAACACCGCTGTACGTCCCGATCTACAGATGGGACAGAGTCGTTTCATAACGAGCTATAGTCTTCACTATTGCTCTCCTTGTTACCATTGACTATAATCTACAAAAATTTTCACTTAGAAGTTATGAAGCGGAAGAAACAACTACGATGTCCTCTCTGTCATGCACCGCTTTCGTCGGTTCTGCATACGGTCAAAAGAATTCCGATCTATGAGTGTGGCACGTGTGCGATTGGAGTCTCGTCGAGGACGTCGAAGACGAAGACTTCGTTATACAATTCAAATCAATACTACTCATTCTCGATAGCACAGAACCGTATTGAAAAATATCTCTGGAAGTTTGAGCGCATCTTACTCGTGCTCCGAGCGTATGTGAAGTCGGGGACTATCCTTGATGTTGGGACTGGATTCGGCTTATTTCCTCGTCTCCTCTCTACGCATAAGAGCTATTCCGTAATTGGACTTGAGCCACACCTAAAGCCGTTGTTTGTTGAACGCAATCAACGCGTCACAATCATAAAAAAACCATTCATGCGTTATCATCGAAAGCCCCGCTCGCTCACCGCAGTTACCATGTTCGATGTTCTTGAACATTTTTCCGATCCGATCGTTGTCCTGAAAAAAGCCTACGGACTGTTGAAAAAAAATGGATACATATTTCTCTTAGTACCTAACTACCAAAGCGTCATGCGACATCTCTCACAGAACTGGCCATGGTGGATGATCGAAGATCACTACGTTCATTTTTCTCGAGCTTCATTGAAGAAGGCGCTTCGAATATCTGGATTCCAGGTTGAATATATTGAATCCTTTGAGCACACAGACGATGTATGGATTCAGATGCGAGGTCGGTTTCAACATATACACAACCCCGTGCTCAGAAAAGGACTGAAGTTGTTCACCCTCGCGCCATTGTATGGGCTCTATCTCATGTTCAGACCCCTGATATGGAGACTGTATGGAGGAGGGCTCTTGTTTGTTGTGGCAAAAAAACATCATGCATAAGCTTTCGGTGGTGATGATCACGCGCAATGCCGACGTGCTTCTTGACCGGTGCCTCGCGAGTGTGCAGAGCATTGCTGATGAGGTTGTTGCGGTGGATGCCGGTTCAACCGATCGAACCATACCGATTCTTTCGGCTGCGGGAGCTCGAATCATCCGAACGAGGTCGAATCATCTCGGTAGAAACAAGGCGCGTGGAATCGCTGAAGCAACACACCCACTCATACTCTTACTCGATAGTGATGAGATACTGTCGCCGCTCCTTGTTCGATCGATCCGGCGTGTGAAGCGGAGTAAAACCATCTCAAACGGGTATCACATTCGTTTTCATAATCATTACCGAGATAAAAGATTGCGGTATGGCGGTGAACATTATGTAATGGTTCGACTGTTCCGAAGAAATAAGCTCCGATTCCGCGCGAACTCAGTTCATGAACACGTCGAGACTCCACACCATGACGTACCCATGTTATCTGGTCATATCAATCACTATTCCTATCGCTCGATTTCTCAGATGGTTGCGAAATTCACCCAGTACGCCCTGCTCGAGTCAAGGGCGAAGTATCGAGCTGGGGAGCACTCCTCCGCAAAGAAAATTCTCCTCTACCCAGTTCATATGTTCTGGGCGAGATTCATCAAGGACAAGGGATATCGAGATGGACTTTGGAGACTACCGCTCGACATCGGGTTTGCCTATATGGAGTGGTTAACCTATACTTCCTTAGCGTTACGAGGAATGAAATGAAAATTGCAGTTATTATTGTTGGGTTGAAGGACTCTCCCACAGAGTCATACCGCACGGCACAAGCAATTCGCTCCCTCCGTATATCGCAACTACAAACATTCGTTATTTTAAATGAGCGCGGTCGGGACGGCTACGCCCGTGGCGCAAATCGAGGGATCACGCGAGCAGTTCGTTGGGGTGCGGACATTCTGATTGTGGCGAATCCCGACATTGCAATCCGACACCTTACGCGTGCATTGTTGATAAGCGGAGCTTCGCGATATGATATTTGGGGATATTACTTCCGCCAGCATGGCGTGACCTATACCCATGGAGTTCTCGATGCAAATCGGCTATCTGGCGCGCTCGTGCCGTATACATCACGAATCCTTCGTTCGCGCATTGACTTTGTTTCAGGATCCTTCATCTGTATGCGAAGATCAGTGGTTGATCGAATAGGGAAATTTGATGAATCGTACCATATGTACTATGAGGATGTAGAGTATTGTCAACGAGCCGTGACCGCAGGACTAACAATCGGCGTCGTTCCGACGGTAGTCTATGAACACTTTGAGTCGGGGAAGAATCAAGACAAAGAAGCGCAGCTGTTTCACGCATGGCTCCGTTTTTTTGCTCATCATGCGGTATGGTGGAAAAAAATTCGAGAGGTGATTCGTGCTCCGAAAACGTTGTTTGAATACCGAAAACTGATCATTCGGGAGATTTCGCGTAGACCATTTATTAAGAACTTTGTTACGTTGAATGTATCTTCATTGAGTATTAAGGTATTTACCTTTGTGCTGTTCCTCTTTTTAGTTCGAAAACTTGCGCCAGAGGAGTTTGGACTGTATAACCTCATCTGGGCTCAGGTTGCACTGTTTATGCCGTTGGCAGACCTTGGGACAACAAACTACGGAATCTTTCACCTCACAGCAAAGAACTACGGGAAGATGAACATGCTCTTTTCCTTACGACTGACTCTCGGCGTTCTGTTCGCCGGAATTACGGTCGCGTATACTGCGGTGGTGTTTCACAGTCATACGATTCTCGTACTGACGGCGCTGAGCATTCCAATTATGCTTTCCAACGCGGTGTCCGGGAGCTATCTCATTCTTACAACGAATCAGGCGAAAGCATATCTCGCATCCTACTACGCAACGGTATACAACGCGATTTTAATCGCGGTGCTCATCGGATTTCTTCAGGTTTCAAATCATCTCACGGGATTGTTTATCATCGAAGGAGTGCTTGCGCTCCTCTACAGCATTGTTCTCTTGGTTCGAACCCACCACGATATGCCATATCGTTTTGTTCTCCCGTCACTCTCGTTTATCACATCTACTGTTCAACGATCGTATATGTACGTCCTGCTCACATTTTTCGCTGGTCTCTATTTCAAACTCGACTTGTTTATTCTCCAGCTCTATCAGGGTTCGGCTGCGGTCGGGTTGTACTCCTCCGGGTATAAATTCTTCGAAGCGCTGATTTTTATCGGTTCGAGTTACACCATCGCTGCTACTCCTGTGTATCGTGAGTTCCTCGCAAAGCGATCCACACGACTGAATGCAAAACGCAAACTCCTTCGAGATGTTGCGCTTATGTTCTTCGGAGGGCTCATGATCAGTATAACCAGTTCGTGGATAGCCCCGATCGTTCTCGGACCACTGATCGGTGCCCGTTTTTCAGATGGTCTCAGTGTGTTTCGTGTGGTGATCTTCGCACTTCCGTTTCTACTGGTATCTGCTGTATGTATGAATATGCTCTATCTTGTAAAAAAAACACATTGGGTAGTTCAGTTATTCGCTGTTCAGATTGTGTTTAACCTCATTGCAAACTATATCTTTGTCCCTTTGTTTTCATATCACGCAAGTGCGATAATTACGGTAGTAAGTGAAGTGCTCAACGCCGTTGCGGTATTCCCACTTGCTCTCAAAGGATATGAAGATTTCAGTTGATGCAGGAGCACTATGTGGTGGCACACGACATCAATTTGGGACCTATGTTGTAACGCAAAACATTCTCCGGTGCCTAGCAGCTCACAAAGAGCATGACTACACTGCCTATCTATATAGGCGAATCTCGAAGGAGACTGAGAGATTCCCCCCGGTACGGTACAAAGTCATGCGTCCTGCTCTTGGATGGATGGCAGCGCGCGTGAGTATCGAGCAACTCATACGGCCATCGGATGTATTTCTAGGGTTAAATCAAGCCATTCCGTGGTATACACGGGCACGTGTGATCACACTACTCCACGGACTTTCATTCTTTTTTCATAAGGAACTGTATCGTGATTCGTATGAAGCGCTCAAGGACCAGGTGCTCTTTGCAATATCACGATCGGACGTCGTATTGGTACCATCGGTGCGAGTAAAGACAGAACTCTCAGATCATTTTGGATTCAACGATGCAGTAGTTAATTCATTTGGAATTCCATACGACATGCATATGGAATCGGTTAAAAAACCATCGCGCGCAAGGCCCTATTTTATCTTCGTGGGAATGAATCATCCGATCAAAAATATCTCATTTCTGGTGGACGCATTTACCGTATATAAATCAGATCCCCGATACAAGGACTTCGAACTCCTTCTGATTGGAAATCATGGAAACCGGGAACATGAGTCGCTTGGTATTCGCTCACTCCAGGCGAGTCGTGATCAACTACCCGATCTTTATCGAAATGCAGTTGGGTACCTCACAGCATCTCATTACGAAAGTTTCAATCTTCCTGTTCTTGAGGCGTTGTCGATGAACACACCAGTTATCGGAAAGAGCACTGCAATTATTCAGGAGCTCAAGCCATCTGTGACTATTGCAGACAAACTCGAAGACTTTGTTGATGCCATGAAAGCTGTAACTGAGCGTGATAACAAACGTAGGAATACAGATCTCAAAGAACGCTTCTCCTGGAAAAAGTTTACCGACCGGGTTGTCGCATCGTACTAATATGAAGGTTGCGTTCGTTCGTGGATCCTACCTCAATATGTTTGAGGGCCAGAACTATGAGCTTCTCCAGCGAGACATTTCAGTACTTGGTATCGGCTCCATCAGAACACTTCACAGCTCATTTCCGTTTCCGGTAGTGCGACTGCCATCGCTTGCGGACGTGGCGTTTCCACGATGGATCGCAAATAGAACGCTCGGAGACCGCCAAAATCTATGGGGACTACATCGTGTGGTTCGAGATGCGGACATTGTGCATACGGCAGATCCGCACTATTACTACAGCTATCAGCTCGCAATCATGCGAAGGAAGGGGCTGATCCGAAACCTTATTGCTACGAGCTGGGAAACAATCCCATTTAATAACGAGTCAACAACGGCAAAGAGGAGAATAAAGCAGTTCACCATGCAGTACATCGATCACTATCTGTGCCATACGCGCAGAGCAAAAACAGCGCTCACTCAGGAAGGTGTCCCAGCCCGAAACATTACGGTTTTGCCACTGGGAGTCGATCTTACTCGCTTCTCATCGAAATCAACCGGCACGCCAGGAAAGACACTCCGAATCCTTTCAGCAGGAAGAAATGTTCCGGAAAAAGGAATAAATGACTATCAATTATTACAGCGTAGGGTACCAACCGCGACATTTCGTCGAGTGAGCGATGTTCCGTATCAAGAGATGCCACGGCGGTATCAGGACGCAGATATCTTTCTCCATCTCGCTCGATCTACGCCGACCTGGGAGGAACAGTACGGCATGGTGCTGGTAGAGGCAATGGCGTCAGGTTTGCCGATCATCGCGTACAGAACGGGTGCGGTCGAAGAGGTGGTTGGGGATGCGGGAATACTTGTTGCGGAAGGAAATATTGATGAGCTGAATCGGTCGATACGAAGTTTAGAGACGAACCGAAAACGATACGAAGATCTGAGGAGGACCGCACGCCGACGGGTGGAGCAACGATTTGACCGCGAGAAATTTGCACGGAGCCTCCTGCGACTGTATCAAAAAAACAGGTATACTTCTTGATATGCGCATCTCGGTTTGCATACTTACAAAAGGGGAGCAGTCACTCATTGCGGCGGTTGATTCCGTAAAGGGTGCTGATGAACTAATCCTCGTCTGTGCTGCCGACACTCAGCTTCCATTCAAGGTAACGAAGGGAATAAAACGGGTCACCAGTTCAATCTCGGACGACTTCGCACAAGCTCGAAACGTGGGCTTAACTCATGCTCAACGTGGATGGGTCTTATTTATCGATTCGGATGAGGTCGTTTCGAAACAACTATGGGCAGAAATCGGTGATGTCATTTCTCGAGAAACTCATCGGAGTTGCTATAGAATTCCGAGAAGAGATTTTTTTTGGAATCGTGAACTGAACCATGGTGAGACTGCTTCTGTTCGAAGAAAGGGATTAATCCGACTCGTAAAACAGAACTCAGGCGTTTGGAAGGGAAGAGTACACGAAGATTTTATAACGTCTCATCGTGTAGGATCGCTGCGTTCGTATATTGATCACAAACCACACCAATCGATTGCCGAGTTCCTCAATTCAGTAAACCACTATAGTGACCTCCGAGCTTCTGAACTCCTCGAGCGGGGAGAGCATTTTTCCCTATGGAAGCTCTGTCTGTATCCTCCGGCTAAGTTTTTTTACACCTATGTACTCAAATTAGGGTTTCTCGACGGCGCTGCGGGATTTGTCTATTCATTTATGATGAGCTTTCATTCGTTTCTCGTCCGAGCTAAAATGCTACGTCTATGATGATTATTGCTACCGGGATCTTGTTTCTTCTCGGTCAGTTTGCAAGACTGGGACTTTGGAATCAGAATGTTGCACTCTACGCATATGAACCTCTCCTCTTTCTGGGAACCTTGTCACTCCTTCTGAATCGACAGTATCGATTACAGGTGAGAACTCTGACGAAACTATTCATTGGTGTTATGATGTTGAGTTTAGCTATCTCGTCGTTTTGGTTCTCCTTCAGTCAAAACCTTGTTGCAATTCTCTATCTGCTGAGACTCACGCTGTATGTGATCGCCATCGATATTGTACCGTTATACATTTCGCGAAAGCTTTCGGTCATACGCACCGTATACATTCACATCATTTCAATCGCGCTCGTCGCACCAGCCGTTCTACAGTACGCGCTGTTTCCGGATCTGCGGGGATTGTTTTATCAAGGTTGGGATCCGCATGAATTTCGAATATTTGGACAGTTCTTTGAACCGGCAATCGCTGCTGCAATCTATATGATGATGGGAGGATCTCTCGTTGCACTCTGGAAATTGAAACAGTACAAGAAAATCGTTGTTGGGTACATCGTTGCGCTGTTAGTCCTCGCGACGTTGACATTCTCTCGTGCGTTTTATCTTGCTTCTTTTGTAACACTCATTGGTATTGGTCTTGGTAAAAAAAATCATCGAGGAGTAATTATTGCATCACTTCTCCTCATCATATTCGTAGCTTCACTTGCCCCAAAGCCATTCGGAGAGGGTGTTGATCTTCTGAGGAGGTCGACAATCAGCTCTCGACTCACCGACTATCAAGAGGGGATTCGAGTTTCACTCATGAATCCAGCACTCGGTATTGGCTATAATCACATCCGCGCTGTAAAACGTGGTAGTGAAGAAATCGAAGTCAACGATAGTCATGCGGGTGCTTCCTTTCACTCATCATTTCTTATGATTCTCGCTACGGGTGGGATAATCGGTCTGTCGGTTTATATCGCATATCTCATCGGACTTTCGCAGCAGAGTAGTATGATGGCGAGCAGTATGCTATTTCTTTCTGTTTTTGCGTTGTTTGATAATGTTCTTCTCCATCCCTTTGTTCTGATGATGCTCGTATATGTACGCAGTATCGATCTTATTTCTCGTAGAAGACGGTGATCGTTTTTTCTTCCTTGTTTCCCGCCTGATCCAGAACAGAAACAGTTATTTTATTCTCTCCATCTTTCAGTCGAACCGAAGATTGGAATGCCCCTGAGGCATCGACCGTTGCTAAAAATCCCTGTATGTGCACCGACATCTCTTGACCATTCGTTTTTCCGGCAATTTTCACCTCATCCCGGGGTGTTTTGTACCCATCAGATGGTTCGGTGATCTCCAGAACAGGCTTAGAAGTTGCGTATGAAAACGAGATGGTTTCAGTCTTTTTTACTTCGTTCGTTTTGGTGTTCTTTCCGATCGCGTACAGTTCGTTTGCGCCTTCACGATAACGATCGATCGTAGTTGTAAACGTGCCATCGGTTGTTACAGAGATCTTTTTGAGGCGCTTATCATTGAGATAAAGTGTTACCTCCTGGAGGTTATCTGCGGTCCCAGAGATCACAAGAGAAGCGGTATTCGTAGCAACGGGAACATTATTGAATTCGAGGGTATAAAACTCTGGTGTCTTTCCGTAGTCGTACTCAGACCGCTTTCCTCCGATTAAGTCACCAATGAAGACTGAGGAGTTAACAAGAAACGAGAAACCAGAGGTAAGAAGGAACCAGCCAATGAGACCAAAAAGCACCACATAAAACAGTGTTTTCTTGTGGGATTGTTTTGACTGTACTCTCTGTACTCTACTCATGAGCCCTTTGTCAGAATCGAACTGACGTTAATGGTTTACGATACCACTGTTCTACCACTGAACTAAAAGGGCATTCGTCAACCTTATTATACCCGAATGATTCTAACAAGCCTACTATAGCAGATCTACTGAGAGTGTCTAGTCGCATGTTCAAAATCAGTCCAGCTTCAAACCGAGGCTATAATATGGTATACTATAGGCTCTAGTCTCCTGATATCTATGAGAGAAGCAATGCCCAAACGTGCGCGCGCTAAATACCCTTCATACCTGAATGAATTAGCGAGTACGAACGCAATCATTGGCAAACAAGAGCAGCGATCTGCTCCTGATGGTAAGTATCGCTCAAAGTGGCAGATTCATAGGAGCGATCTCGCAAACTACGCTCTGACATTCGACAGGCTATTCCATGGCGGTTTTGCCTATGAGCTGGATGAAATAGCTAAGAGAAAACCAGACGCCTCAGTGCTTGATGTGATGGCAACAGACATCGCTGTTGGTGAAGCTATTGATCGAGGCTTTAGCTATGGGATGGCTGTCTCGCTCGGCTTCCCCCCGGTCAGAACAGACCTCGAGTCGAAAATCGATAACGTTAATGGTGATATTCTTCTTCGCATGACCTGGGATGAAATCGCTGATCGCATGAATGTGCGGGGAATTCAAGGATTCGATGTAATTATTGCAAGACCCGAAGGAGGTCTCGATCATCTCACTTCATTTCCACTCGTTCATTTTCGAATCTTGCAGAGGCTATGGCGAATTTTATCCTCTGATAATGGTCTTCTCGTTATTCAGGGACCTGTTCATTCCTACGATCTTGCAGAAGCTTACTTTGGATGTCTCAAGCAGATGCACGGTGACACAATTGGATCAACGGTTTTGGGTATTGATGGCTGGGGGTACAAAGTAGCACTGAGAAAGTATCCTGGAGCTCCTCACTCATTACCTACGCCGAAGATGTTAGGAATTACACAATAATATGGCAACGAAGGAAATATATATAGTACCGAAAGATAAAGCCTATCTTCAATCGGAGAGGGAACATACGCTATTTTTAAACCAGGGGACGGCAACGGCTGAACAACTATCCGAACCTGGATATGATGAACGAGGTGGGTGGTACGTTCATGGGAGCGACGCTATCGACTATGAGGAATCGTTTACTGCAGTATTACCGAGAACAAAACCACTCATAAAAGTGATGCGTGAAATTGGATCTCATCCAAATGCAGCGGTGCTAGACCTCATGGCTTCCGACGCGTATGTTAGAGAAGCGGTCGAGCAGTACGGCTTCGAGTTCGGACTTGCGGTTTCACTGGGCTTTCAACAATCTCCCGAGCGACCTGAGAGAGGCGTTGTCAGAACTGTAAACGGTGACTTATTAAGATCTGATACATGGGACCAGATTCGAGATACTATACATCGGAGAGGTATTAAAGGATTTGACTTGATTATTTCCCGACCTGAGGGTGGGATTTCAAATATATCACTACTAGCCGCCACACACTTTAGACTCTTACAAGAAGCATGGAGGCTTTTGAGTTCAGAAGATGGAATTATGTTGTTTCAGGCGCCGAATGCTACTTTTAAGAAATTCGGCGTACCATACCTTGAGCAACTACAACACTCTGGAGTTGCTCATGTTGTCTATTCAGATTTCGGAACACAAGCACGTGCACACCCCGTTAAATTAGTCAAAACAAAACTCTCACCTGAAATATTACCAACGCCAAAGATGTTAGGAATACAACCGTAAAGTATGGAAAGACAACAATCGCAACGATGGAAGTCGGGACTTTTTAACGCTGAAATGGCAAATCACGTAAGATGGGCGAACGTCAGAGGAAAGGCGCAAGAGAGAACTGGTGTGGCTTGGGGTGTACAAGACTCGCGAATTGAAGACTATACAGACACATTCAACCCCGTACTTGGTAATCAAACACTTCCCGATCTATTGGAGGAAACAGTGCGTCGACCAGGTCGGACTGCAATATTAGATCTTATGGCAAGTACGACTGTGGTTCAACAAGCGATTTACGAATATGGATTTAATTATGGAATGGCGGTTTCATTAGGATTTAAAAAACGAATACATCGAGGAGTCGGGTCAAATGAAGTTGACAGCGTAAATACCGATCTTACCATAAAAAAAAGTTGGAATAAAATCCGTAAAGTTATGGCCCGGCGCGGAGTCTCTTCCTTTGATATTATTCTCTCACGTCCTGTTGCAGGAATCACAGATACAAAACTCCAACTCCCAGTTTTATTCTACATGCTTCAAGAAGCGTGGAAGTTGCTTTCCGTGGAAAATGGCATAATGATGTTTCAATTCCCTACCCATCGAGTAAAGGAAATCCTACCCTACCTTGCAGAGCTAAGCGAACAGGGACTGAACATTAGCTGGGAATGTGAACCTGACCGCTTTAGAGTTCATAGTGTAGTAATAAGGAAAACGCCAGAATCTCCTCGATTGCTACCCTCTCACACAATGTTGGGAATGAAGAAATAATATGAAAGAATTTATCCGTCCAAATCGTACTCTCGGTCGAACGCTTGGTGTACAGCATATTCCGAGTGAAAGCATTGTAGCTCAACGAGATGAGAGGAGTTTTGATCAGAATGGGAAGAACTTAGCAAGCTGGACAATCATCCATAACGGAATTCGCAGCTATGGCAAGACATTTAAGCCCGTTCTCGATGGCGTACCTCTGAAGCAGGTATTCTCCGAGCGAGTTAACGAGGTTCCTTCCCCAAAGGTGCTAGATCTTATGGCGTCCGAGTTATTTGTAATTGATGCTGTGTATGAAGGATTTGATGCAGGTTTAGCTGTGTCGCTCGGGTATCCGCACGATCCGTATTGGGATGACACGTTTGGCAAAGGAAAAGTAAACATGGTGAATGGCGACATTACTCAAAAGACTACATGGGATGAGATTCAGAGAAGAAGTAGGGAGATTGCGCCTAAAGGTTTTGATATCGTCATTTCACGCCCAGAAGGTGCATTATCGACAATGTTCATTGGTGAAGAACCACTACTCGCATTTCTCATGCTACAAAAAATGTGGTTGCTGGGAGCTTCGAAATCAACACTTCTCTTTCAAGTACCACGACGATATGCAACGCAATTTGCAGAATACGCCGACGTACTTAGCGAGCATGGCGTTGAAGTTCATATTCCTGGAAGGTTTTATAGAAGGATAATTCATATGGCTGGCCACCCGGAAAATGGTGGTAGTAAGTATGGATTCCCAGTTCGAATAGAAAAAACTCCCGACTCGCCACGAGTACTACCAAGGCCCACTTTTTAAAACTATGAAGGAAGGATATACGCCGGGACGGAGTTTGCTTAGACACCTTGCACCGAACGGTGCACTTGACCTTTCTCAAAGATTCGAGAAGGAAAATAGTTCGTATCCAAGCGAGACATTTAGGGCAGGTTGGAGGGTTCACGACAGCACGCTATCAGACTATGGGAGATTTTTTCAACCTGTTCTCGGGTCAGCGATGTTGCCGGGATTTCTGCACGATAGGGTACAATCACGTGGATACACAACCATTCTTGATTTAATGGCGAGCGAGATGGCAGTGGCACAGGCTGTTCAGTTGGGCTTTCACAAGGGTCTCGCAATGTCCCTCGGTTTTGAACACGAGAGAGAGTGGGATAGAGAGCTGGGAATAGGGACAGTGCAAACAATCAACGATGACATCGCTTCTGTTGAGTCATGGGAGAAGGTGAGAGTATGGTCTACTACCCATACTAAAAATGGCATAGATGTGGTTCTCGCTCGACCTGAAGGTGGGTTGAGGTCAGACTGCATACCTCTCAAACCAGCTTTGTATTTTCGGCTGCTTCAAAACATGTGGAAGGTTACTGCAGAAGGTGGCGTTTTGATATTTCAAACTCCAAATGCATTAGCGAGTGTCGCACAACAATACTTTTCACAGTTACGAGATGCTGGCATTGACGTGAGAGTACCCCAACTTGTTGACAATCATGAGACTGTACGGAACCCGTTCGGAGCGAAAAGTCTCTATGGTTTTCCGGTGAAGATTGAGAAGGCGGAAGGGGCGCCAAGATTATTACCTCAACCACATATTCCCGAACGTTATGCGGCTGAGTTTAAGGAATATCTGAAACTAGTGGGGTTGGAATAAAGTTGAGTGATGAATGCGTAGTGCATTCGCGAATCGTCTGTAGTCGTCCTTAGCCGTAGGCGACGGATCGACGTAAGACGGGAGCGGGCCGCCTTTGGTGAGCCTCGCTCTGAAAATATCAGAGCGGGATACGGGAATCGAACCCGTATCTCATCCTTGGGAAGGATGCATACTACCACTGTACTAATCCCGCTGTGAACCTATTATACAAGCAACATATTGGTTATACTACTTGGGTATGCAACGAACGAACAAGGAAATCGTAGATCTTCTGAGAAAGGTTGTGATCGTGTACAAAATTGAGAAGAAAGACTTCTTCCGTGTTGCGGCATACGAAAAAGCTGCGGACGCAATCGAGCTGATGTCTGAGGAGCTGTATGATATCTGGAAGAAGGGGAGTCTCAAAACAGTTGAAGGGGTTGGACCAACCGTGCTTGACCACATCCAGGAACTCTTCGAGAACGGAACGGTTGAATTTTTCGATCGTCAGCTAGCGAAGGTTCCATCCACGGTCTTCATACTCACGCGAGTACCAAAAATCGGCCCCATTAAAGCGCATAAGCTCGTTATGACCTTCAATCTTACCGATGAGGAGACAGTGATCCCCGAGCTGCTGAGACTGTGTAATGAGCATAAAATTGCTGAACTCCCCGGCTTTGGAGAAAAGTCTGAACAGGTTATGATTGAGTCGCTCGCGCAGTACGAGGCGGCGGACTCAATGCCGGACCGCATCCCGTACGACTATGCAAAGAAGGTCGCTGATGATCTTATTTCGTATATGAAGCGTGCACCTGGAGTGGAGCAAGTGGATGCGCTCGGATCTTTGAGACGCAAAGCAGCAACGATCGGAGACGTTGATATTGCAGTGGTAGCTGAGAGTTCGTTTGCTCAGGATATTGTGAAACACTTCGTGAGCTACCCAAAGAAAGTATCGGTAGACAACGCTGGTGATTCAAAAGCCTCAATTTATCTCCCACCACATCTGCGTATCGACCTCAGAGTGCATCCAAAAGACGCCTACGGTGCCCTTCTTCAGTACTTTACCGGGAGCAAGGCACATAATATCAAACTTCGTGAATGGGCGCTTCAACGGGGATATTCGCTCAACGAGTACGGTCTAAAAGATCTTAAGCATGAAGGGAAACTTCTCACCTTTGATACAGAAGAGAAGCTCTATAACTTTCTTGGCCTACGCTATATCGAACCAGAAGATAGAGTTGGCAACAATGAGATTGAGTCGGCTGTTATTTCGCAAGATTGAGTACGTTTCCTGCGTAGATGAGATCAGGATTACTTATTGAAGGATTATTCTTCCAGATTTCGGTCCATCGATAGGGGTTTCCATACGATCGCATTGCTATCATCCAAAGACTGTCCCCTTTCTGAACTACATACTGTTTCATAGCTGGTGCGGGAGTGAGGGTGTCCTGTGGAGTGGCTTCTTTAGTGGTAAAGACGCCACTGGCAAGCTCGCCCTGTGTCGCTTTTTTTGGTTCAAGTGCAGGAAGTTCGATGACTGTACCTTCGTTGAGCTGATCTGGATCGGCAATGTTATTCGCTTTGGCAAGATCGAATGCGTTGAAGCCCGATCCGTATGCACTTTCGGCGATCGACCACAGCGTGTCACCGTTTTTAACGGTATAACTCTTGGATAATGATGTCTCTGGTGCTTGATCTCTCTTCATCCCAAACAGCTTTGCCACCTTGGTTGTGAATGCATTTGGTGAAGTACTCTTCGACTGGAAGACAACTGAAAGTACAAGAGCGGCGAGAACGACTACGGTCAGTCCAAGTAAAAAGTTGGGGAAACGATCGTTGAGGCGCTCGAGAAGGGCAGTTTTCTGCGATAGAACAGGTCGTTTGACTTTTCGTAGCTTTTTTGGAGATACCCTTACCTTCGCCATGCGGCAAAATATAGCAGATTTGCAAACCAAGTCAAGAGAATCTATAATGAACACTGAAAGGAAGGTGATTCAGTACGATGAATACAACCTATTTACTACTTGGTGCAGTTGTTCTTCTTGCAGTCTATGTCGTGGCTACCTACAACGGTTTCGTAGTTCTCATGGCTCGAATAAACGAGGCGCTCTCGGGGATTGATGTACAGCTCAAACGAAGAGCGGACTTAATTCCAAACGTTGTCGAAACAGTAAAAGGTTATGCGAAGCACGAAAAATCGGTGTTCGAGTCGGTAACGAAAGCTCGATCAGCGCTTATGAAGGCAGACACCCTCGCGGATAAGGCAAAAGCAAACGAGATGATCTCAAGTTCGCTCAAATCATTGTTTGCAGTTGCGGAGGCTTACCCACAGCTTCAGTCGAGCCAGAACTTTCAGCAGCTACAGCGACAGTTAGAGGACACCGAAGACAAAGTTGCGTACTCAAGACAGTTTTACAACAGCAACGCGCTTGATTACAACACGAAGACACAGGTGTTCCCAACCAACGTGATCGCAAACGTATTTGGCTTTAAGAAGGTAGAGTTTTTCCAGGCAACAGCTGACGAAAGAAAAAGCGTGAAGGTGAATTTTGACTAAGCGCAGTGAAGGGAAAATTCATCCTGAGCTGGCCGAAGGAGCTATTTTATTGCAGTCTACGTTATTCTATGACGATATATCATCAAATCACCGCCAATAAGGTCAAGAGCATGTTTCTGGTCGGTTTTTTCATGGCTTTTTTCATGCTTGTCTTCTATATCATCGGCAAGACTACCGGAAGTAGCAATGAATATCTTCAGATCGGCTTGGCGTTCTCGCTTTTTTCTGGAGTTGGAAGCTATTTCTACTCAGATAAACTCGTGTTGATGACCACCGGTGCGAAACCTGCGACGAAACGTGAGTTCTTTGACTTCTATACCGTGACTGAAAATGTCTCCATTGCGGCGGGACTTCCGATGCCCAAACTCTATGTGATTCAGTCGGCCGCAATGAATGCCTTCGCGACCGGAAGAAACCCACAGCATGCAGTAGTTGCAGCCACCACAGGACTTCTGGAAAAACTCAGTAGATCTGAACTTGAAGGCGTAGTTGCTCATGAACTTGGCCATGTAAAAAACTACGATATTCTGTTCTCATCGATCGTTTCGGTGCTTGTGGGGACGCTGATTCTGGTGACCGATTGGCTCCAGCGAAGTTTCTTTTGGTTTGGGGGATTGGGAGATCGTGACGATGATCGAAATATTGGACCCGTTCAGATCGTACTGTTTCTTGTTACATTGATCGTTGCGCCACTCATTGCAACACTTATTCAACTCGCAGTATCACGCAGACGGGAGTATCTTGCAGATGCAACTGGAGCATTAATCACGCGTAACCCTGACGCGCTCGCAAACGCCCTTATAAAAATATCTTCCAGCGGCTTACCACTTCAAACTGCCTCGGGAGCAAACGCACATCTCTTCATCTCGAACCCCTTTGGAAAAGGCAAAAGCCGTGCAAAACTCGCATCATTGTTTAGCACCCACCCACCGGTGGAAGATCGAATACGACTTCTTCGAGAAATGTGACGATGCAACCGCTCAAGTTCGTAAATTTGAGATAATATCGGTATGTGTGGCATAGCGGGGTACTACGGAATCCAAGATAAGAAGCTCATTAAGCAGTTCTCAAAGGAGCTTGCACACCGAGGTCCGGATGGTGAAGGAATCTTCCAGAATGAACAGGTTTCATTGCTGAATCGGCGACTCGCTATCATCGATCTCAAGACAGGGGATCAGCCGATCTTCAATGAAGATAAGTCCATCGTAGTTGTCTATAACGGCGAAATCTACAACTACAAAGAACTTCGAAAAGAACTTGAGCAGCTTGGTCACCGATTTAAAACACTTTCCGATACCGAGGTTCTTGTTCATGGGTATGAACAGTGGGGAGAACACTGTTTCGAACGATGCAATGGTATGTTTGCAGTAGCACTGTATGACCTCAATCGAGAAGAGCTTGTGCTTGCGAGAGACCATTTTGGGATTAAGACTCTGTACTTCACCGTCTTGCCGAACAAAGCAGTCATGTTTAGCTCAGAGATCAAGCCTCTGATTCACTCCGGCCTCCTCATCGCGCGTCCAAATGAAAAAGTTCTGTATCGATATCTTCAGTATCGAGTTCACAGCGACAGCCCCGAGACTTTTTTTACTGACGTCTACAGTCTCATGCCTGGCCAGTTTCTAAAAATTCGTAAAAAGACAATAAACAATGGCTATTACACTCAGCTCGAAGAGGAACTGAAACAGGGGGTGTCCGCATCGGGAGTGAGCAAAATGACACACACCGAGCGGTTTGAGCGTGCATTACAGGAAGCGATTAAGCGACGACTGATCGCCGATGTTCCGGTCGGTACCTGTCTTTCAGGTGGACTGGATTCATCGACGGTCGTCTCGGTGGTAAACTCACTTCTCAGTAGTCATACAGATGAGGCACGCTCCGTCGGCACCGTTCAGAAAACATTTTCCGCGGTGTTTCCGTCTTCATCGAATGATGAAGAGCGGTATATCGACGACCTTATCAAGATGGTTAAGGAGGGTGGGGGAGCAATTGAGAGTTACAAAGTTCACCCAAAGCCTGAGCGTTTCTTCGAGGAGATCGAAGACTTTGTGCGCACACAAGAAGAACCAACCATTAGTACCGGACCGTATGCTCAGTTTTGCGTTATGAGAGAGGTGCAGGGGAAGGTAAAGGTATTGTTAGATGGCCAAGGCGCCGATGAGATGATGGCGGGATATCTCCCCTATTATTTCGTATATCTTCGCCAACTGCTCTCGGAAAAAAGATGGGGGACACTGATTGTTGAGGTGCTGTCTTCTCTTGATGTTGTTACAAAGTATATCCTCCTCAAGCTCCGTAATATCGGAGCAACCTCGAGCACTGGAAAAGTTTTGAAGAAGTCCTTCTCAAAAAAATTCTCAAGTGAACGGTTCCTCCCAAATCAGAAGAATCTGAAACTGAGACTCGTCGAAGATATTTTCTATAACAGTCTCCCATCGCTCCTTCGATATGAAGACAAGAATAGTATGCGATTCTCCATAGAGGGTCGCGTACCGTTTCTTGATGTGGATCTACTGAGGCTCTTGTTTTCGCTACCCGACTCGGCGATCATTCAGTATGGTTGGAATAAGAAAATTCTTAGAGATGTCACGAAGAAACTACTTCCAAACACAATTCGGAAACGCAGAAATAAAATCGGCTTCACCACCCCTGAACAAGAATGGTTTTTGAGAATGAAAAACAAGATCTACTCGATCTTCCTGTCTCCATCATTTGCATCGAGACCATACTTTAATCAAACGCAAGTACTGAAGCGATTCCAACAGTTTATTGAAGGAAATAACGATGACACCCTTCTGTTCTGGCGACTCCTCAATACCGAACTCTGGCTTCGTGAATTTATCGACGACAACCGGACCCAAACTACGGACAACCACAAGCCGGTAAAAAAAGAGATTTCGGTTGGATCCTCCACCTACGAGCGCAGCGTGCTTAAAACTGTCCACTTCCAAAAAGGAGATAATTTCTCGGAAAAGATTGAAGAATCGGTGAGATCGTGGGACTCTGCAAACAAAACCAAGGCGACACGATCCCGTTGGTTTGTCGTCGTATCGGAAAAAGTTGTTGCGATTGCCCAAGGAAGGTCGTATTTTAACTGCGATATTAAGACAGGTTTTTGGGCAAACCTGCTTTCAAAGTATGTAACCCGAACACCATACGGGATTGGTCTTGGGAGCGAATGGCCGATGCAGCTTGCGATACAGGG
>CAZHVF010000011.1:0-20638 GCA_964535635.1 uncultured Gammaproteobacteria bacterium
TTGGGTCGAGTCGTTGAATGACCGAGAGGTAGTCGTTCACATCCTGAAATCGTACCGATAATGGCCTGCCTGGCGCGAGCCACTCTGCTACGCGCGCTGGGAATCCCTCAGGATCGTCTCGTCCCCCGAGTTTATGAAACAGGAGCTCTTCGTGTTTGGACATATCGATACCCCAGTGGCACGGATCGGTTACCGGAGGCATTCCTGACACCAATGTAATTTCCTTAGCTCCGAGCTCGAAGAGTGCGCCGATGATTCCTTGCGTGGTGAATCCTCGTACGATCGAGTCATCAACTATGATGAGTTTACGCCCGTGGATTATCGCACGATCAAATCCAAAGCTCCGGAGAGCAGACTCGACGCGCTGCTCAGGAGTCTCTGGTTTAATGAAGTTGCGCCCTCCGTACCTATTTTTACCAATAGCGGGACTATATGGGAGGTTAAGGTGGTTCGCGAGACCGAGTGCGTAGTCATTCCCAGAGTTTGGAACCGGAATCACGAGATCTGCATCGACGGCTCCCCCAACCTCACTCTGCCATCTGCGAGCTATGCTTACGCCAAGGGACTGCCGTACTATCCGGTTTGAACGCTCACGATCATCTCGTGAATTCGGGTCCTGGAAATACACCGATTCAAACGAGCAACTGGCACTGGGGTATTGATCTGTGCGCGGATCTCGCCAGAGCTCATGAATTCCATCGGGGGCGAGCTCGTACAGTCGACCTCGTTCAACCTTCTCGATATACTGGGCGCCAGCCTTGTCGAGCGCAATTGTCTCGGACGCAAACATCGCTCCTGCATCGCCAGGAAGGAGTCCTACCACCCCTGGTTTGAAGCCCCATGGATCGGAGGCGATATAGATGCGTCCATCGCTGTCGAGGAAGGTGAGCATATATGCCCCATTCAGTGTTTGGAGTACTCGAGCAATGCGATCTGAAAGTGGGAGCCGATCGTCTTCCAGCGCAATTCTCTCCCCGATAGCATACGTATCGCTAGTGGGAGTCTCGCGTGAATAACCCTGTGTTGGAATCGTTGGGTCATTCCCATTGTGTGCAATTGCAAAGTCTCGAAAAACAAACGGTTGCCGATTACGATCCTTATCCACGTCGCGAGCCCCCGAGGTTGCATACCGGGTGTGGCCGATGATCGAAGAAGTAGGTCCGAAGCTCAACAGCTCATTGTTAGGAAGTGCCTGAGGCCTAAGACCATCGCCTCGCTTCGACGCTATATCCCCATCCAGAGCCGGATGCCAGGCAATACCAGCACCTTCTTCTCCCCGATGCTGAAGTGCATCAAGACCGAACGCGGTCAGCATGAAGGCGTCTGATGTCGGAACGCGAAGTCGCACAGCGACCAGTGCGCAGTGCTCACGCAGTTCTCTTTCTTGATACTCTCCCCTTACTGGTATTTCCCTTCTCACGATTAATTCTCAGTCGGCCAACTCGCCGTTCAGTGCTTTTCGACTGCGCTCTCGCAAAGGTGAAGAACAGATCGGATAGACGATTGAGATATGCGACTATTATAGTATGAGTTCTGAGAGATACAACTCTTCTTTCCGCGGTTCGTGTAACTACTCTAAGGATATGAAAGTGTGAGGATCCAACCGTCCCGCCAGGGAGAATAAAACTATCTAATGGAGGTAGCGCTGCCGTGATGTGATCGATCTTTTGTTCAAAATCTTTAGTTCGATCGACAAGAAACGCTATAGGGATATCTGCTCCGGCGATTTTCGCCATAATTTGATAGAGATCGCCCTGTATTTTTTCGAGCTCACCTGTAATGTCTCGATCGGCTGTGTGAAGGGCAACATACCCGATCCAAGAGGTGAGCTCATCTATGCTTCCCGAGGCCTCAATGGCACGATCTGCCTTTGAGACCCTTCTCCCTCCCCAAACACTCGTCGTCCCCTTATCTCCTGTGCGCGTATAAATAGCCATAATATTTCATTCGCCCAGCGCGCCAGCGGCCCCAACTCTTAGCATGCGCTATATCCGCAGCCGTAACACTTCGAGCAACCTTCCTCATGTGCGAGTAGGGCTTCACCACAGCTCGGACAGATATCAAAGGTGTTCGAATGCGACTCGGTCTTTTGCGCAACCGCAACTGCTGCGGTTAGAGTTGGTTGGGTAACTTCCGCTACCAACGATGCCTCATCGCTCTTGTGCGCCACTCCATTCCCGTTCGTCGAATGGCCATTTGTGGTTGAGCCAGCGTGACCATTCGAGGTCTGGTAGTCAGCGTACGCTCCGAGCTTATAATGCATGGCGAGCGCCTTCGCCACCGCATCAGGGAGGCTCTTAATTCGCTCCTTGCCAAAGCCCATTGCTCGTGCGCCACCGATGCTTGAAAGCTGATCGATGATCTCCTTAATGCGCTCATGCGGAGCGAGATGAGAAGAAAATCGAAGCGCAAGCGAGATGATTCTTCCAAGTCCCTCAGCCATCGCGTAGACATCGGTTCCGGCCTTTCCCACATTGATAAACACCTCAAGTGGTTCTCCACCACCGTTTGTGTTGATCGTGATGTATGCGGTGCCGACCGGCGTGCTGATGCGATAGGTTGCACCGTGTACTACCATTGGTCGAGGATGAATTGCTGGCTGTACTTTTTCGACTGGCTTTTCCTCCTTCTTATCCTCCTCTTTTCGAACGAGAACGCCCTGTCGAGAACCATCTCTCATGTATGCGATACCTTTACAGCCCAGATCATACGCGAGGGTGTAGAGTCGCTTTACCTCTTCAACGGTCTGCGTTTTTGGTGCATTTACCGTCTTCGAGATTGACGCATCTACGTACTGCTGAATGAGTGCCTGTACGCGCACGTGATCCTCAGGCGTGAGATCGTTTGCCGATACAAACCATTCCGGCTTTTCAATTTTTCCAGCCTTGAGAGCCTCACCGTGCTTCTGATACCACTGATCATAGAGGTGGTGACGAATGACATCCTCACCGAGTCGTGATTTACGCATAAACTCAAACTCAAACACCGGTTCGATTCCAGAGGTGGTGTTTGCAAGAAGCGCGGTTGTTCCGGTCGGAGCCTGCATGAGGATGACCGAGTTTCGCACGCCGTACTTTTTAATTGAGTCTTGCAAATCCTCAGGAAGTTGTTTGATGAAACGCCCCTTTGAGAATGGCTCAGCTTCCCATTTTGGGAATGCCCCTTTCTCTCGTGCGATTTCCATCGATGCTTTGTATGCCTCATCTCGGATTAGCTTGTACACCTTGTCGATGAACGCAAGACTTTCTTTTGATCCATATCGAATATGGAGCTTGATGAGCGTATCGCCAAGACCCATTGTTCCGAGTCCGATTCGGCGCTCACCATTCAGCTGTGTCTGGCGAATGCCCTCAAAGATGTACGGATCCATCTCGACGACATTGTCCTGAAATCGTACCGCCTGAGCGACCGTTTCTCGGAGCTCCTTGAAGTCAAAAACGCCTTTCTTGTCGATGTTTGTGCCTCGTACAAACGCTGCGAGGTTGATCGAACCAAGATTGCATACGCCCCACGCGGGAAGACCTTCTTCTCCACACGGATTCACGCAGTTAATTCGGTTCCAGTAGTAGTTGTTGTGCATTTTGTTGTATCGCTCCATAAACACAACTCCCGGTTCTGCTGACTTCCAAGCAGCCTCGGCGATCAGATCCCAGATCTTTCTCGCCTTGACTACGCGGTGAACCTTCACCTTCTTCCCTAACTTTTTCCAGACCTCGAGGTCACCGTTCCACTTCTCGTCATACTCAGGATCGGTTACGTCAGGAAATACCAATGGCCAGTCCTCATCGTTCTTCACCGCATCCATGAATGTGTCAGAGATGCAGAGCGAGAGATTTGCGCCGTTAATCCTGTTGAGGTCTTGCTTTACCGTGATAAAGTCCTCGATGTCCGGATGCCAGTCCCAAAGCATTAACATGAGCGCTCCGCGACGAGTACCACCCTGTTGAATAATATCTTTGGTTGCGAGTGAAAACAGCTCCGCCCAGTTGATTGGACCAGATGAAAAACCGTTGACCTTCTTCACCCGAGCTCCTTTTGGTCGGAGCGAGGAAAGATTGATTCCAACCCCTCCACCGTGTGCCATAATCTCGACCATATTTTTCAAGGTGTCGAGAATACCGCCGCGAGAGTCTTTTGGTGATGGGATGACAAAGCAGTTGTAGAAGCTGACATCATAGCCCGTTCCCGCACCTGCAAGAATACGTCCACCCGGGACATACTTGAAGTCCTTCATTGCGGTATAAAACTCTCGCTCCCACTGTTTTCTTACCTCTGGTTTCTCAATCTCTGCGGCCGCCTTTGCAATTCTGCGCCACATTTCTTCAGGTTTCTTTTCGATCGGTCCGCCTTTCTTATCTTTTAATGAATATCGATCAAGGAACGCTTTTTGCGCGATGCCAGTAAGTTTCATAAGGGCTATGATTATATAAAAATTAGTAATAATCGCAACAACATTTTTCGGCCCTTACGTTTCCGAAAATTGTTATGTTGTCGCATGAATGTATAGGTATATACAGTCATGCGATCACACCGCAATTAGATCAATTTTTTGATTTCTTTATCAAAGTCTTCTACCTCTTCAAACCGCCGAAACACCGACGCAAAGCGAATGTATGCAACCTTGTCGAGCTTTTTCAGATGTCTCGCTACCAGATTTCCTACCGTTTTACTGTCGATCTCGGTCTCATCTTTCTGTCGCATCTCTGCTTCGACGCTCGAAACAATCTCATCGATTTGCTGAGCGGTGACCGTTGTTTTCCCGGTAGCTCTCAGTATGCCACTCCGCAATTTTTCAGGGTCAAATCGCTCTCTCTTTCCATCTCGTTTGATGATCAGCATCGGAATCTCCTCTATCCGCTCATAGGTTGTAAAACGCTTCTCACAGCCTACACAGTTCCTTCTTCTTCGGACGACATTTCCCTGTTCGGACACACGAGTTTCGATAACTTCGGTGTCGGTTCGTTTGCAAAAGGGACACTGCATATATACCTTAATTTTACTACAAAAATCAATATATATGGTGTGTTGGGTGGTTGTCAAGCACTATTTGTATGCTTTCTGGTGTATCAAACTATAGTCAAACTGCATCAGTAGTGTAAATTAGCCTCAAATTCTTACTTTCACTTTCGATTGGCAAGATCTGCTTTGATTTTATTGAACAACATTGTATGTTGATACTGTTCCAATCACCCCTATGCCGTACGCACTTTCACTCATTGAAAATCTTGCAAATATGTTGTTTCCAAAGCTGTGCGTTGGGTGCGGGGCTATGGGGAGCTACATTTGTCTACGGTGTGAAAAAAAGCTCATTTTGCTCGAAAAACAGCTTTGTATATACTGCAACCGACCCTCGCTCTACGGACTGACCCACCCCGGTTGTCGAAAAGGACGCGGCGTTGATGGTGTGATTTCTGGATACCGCTACTCTCCTCTCCTCAAGCGAGTGATAAAAACTGCAAAGTACCGTCTTGCGGTGGATGCACTCCACGATATTCTCCGTATTGCTATCCCAGTTCTTGCCATCTCGTTGAGCACAGTCCGTTCACCCTATCGTTCGCTGGTGCTTGTGCCGATCCCCCTGTACTGGAAACGAAAAAACAAACGTGGATTCAATCAGTCGGAGATTATTTGTGCAGAGATCGCGCGGTTTCTTCCTGCATATTCTGTACAGCGCGTCCTCCAACGAACGAAGTCCTCAAAGGACCAGGCGCGAATTCATGGTCGCCAGATCAGAGTGCGAAATATATCGGGGGTATTTCAGGTCTCGACCAGGGTGAACGGCATGCGCATTCTTCTTGTTGACGATGTTATTACCACGGGCGCTACCATAAAAGAGGCGGCGAAGGTGCTCAAGGAAGCGGGCGCGAGATATGTTTATGGACTTTCACTCGCGAGAGGGTAGTGTAATATATGTATATATATGAGAGAGCAGGTTCACCGCATTGAAATATCGGCAAAAACAATCGTTTTTGCGGTTGTTCTCCTCATACTTCTCCAGGTTATCTGGGTAGTGCGTGAGCTTTTTTATTCCTTCGTGATCGCCTTCATTGTTATGAGCGCCTTCAATCCAGCAGTTTCCTGGTTGGCGAGGGCGAGAGTTCCGCGCGCTCTTTCTGCCGTGTTCCTGTTCGGGCTACTCATCAGCGCAATTACATATCTCTTTATGTGGCTTGTCCCACCAGTAAGTAAAGAGACTGCGGTGTTGGTAAAGAATCTTCCAAAATACCTTTCGACCTTCAATCTAGGTCCACAGTTTCAACCGAATGAAAACTTGATCTCACAGTATGTTTCCAGCGTGACCGGCGGAACATTTGATTTTCTGAAAAGCGCATTCTCAAATGTAATCTTTCTCATTTCGACGATTTTCTTTAGCTTTTACTTTCTTCTTGAAGAGCGTTCGATCAAGGCGTTTTTTGTCCGGTTTATGGACAAAAAGAACGCACCGATAGCGGCTGTGATCATCGACAAGATGGAGATGCGTATGCAGTCGTGGTTATGGGGTCAATTGATTCTGATGATGAGCATCGGTATTACAACCTACATTGGGCTCATACTTCTTGGCGTGAAGTACCCACTCCCGCTTGCGGTGTTCGCTGGGCTGCTCGAGGTGGTTCCGATTATCGGCCCAATCATCTCTGCCGTCCCCGCATTTTTAGTTACGGCATCTCAGAGTTGGGTCGGTGGATTCATGGTACTCGGCCTCTATTTCGTGATTCAGCAAGTCGAGAATCAGGTGTTAGTCCCGGTTATTATGCGTAGAGCGGTCGGGCTCAGTCCAATCATTACGCTCGCTGCGCTGATCATTGGGGGAAAGCTTGCCGGAATAATGGGAGTACTCCTTGCAGTTCCGATTACCCTTGGAGTCGAGACGGTATTAACAGAGCTCTCCAACCTCAGGAAAGACTGAAAATAGCTTCAAAACCCTTTAATGCGGTTAATCTGCGGTATATATGCGGGAATAGTTTGCGGAGATATTGCGGTTAATCCGCGGTAAAAAAGTACGGTAAAAGCGCGGTTAATCTGCGGGAATAAATACCTTAGTCGTTGGCGGGAACGATGACATCAAAGGTCTGAGGTTTTCCGTAGGCCTTCGGTCCGTAATCGGTACAGAAGTTCTCAATATTTTCCATAAAGTAGGGGTGCTTTTTCTTCTGGAGAACCCCACAGAGGTAGTAGGTGAGTGCCTTGACCAATCCGAATCCTGCATGGTCGGGGAGCGGTATGAACCACCGATGATCTGGGTGTCCAAAGTAGGGATTATCGTTACCGATCGAGATCACGAGCTCCTTTTCCCAGGGGTGTACAAACTTTGCATGGCGGGAAAAACCTTGAGAGTTGGCGCGGATCATGAGATGAGGCCCAAATAGTTCATCTCGCTTAATTTCTATCATGGGTGCAACGTTCGCATATTTGTCGGGTAGAACGAATGCATAGGCTTCATAGTTTGCAAATGTCTTTGGTAGGGAAAGTGACTCAATAAATTCCTTAATCTTTGTTGGCTGTTCATGTGTCGTTGAGAGAATCATGCCAAGATACGTCGAGGTGTTGTAGGTGTATGGTTCCGCAATACTTTTGTATGAATGGACTCGGTCGGCAATCTTTGCCGCCGTAGAGTTTGGTTTGCAGGTAAGAAGTGTTGTTCTGAGTCCGAGCGATTTTGCGAGTTCAACCTCCCAAACAGAGTCTTTTTCTCCGGATGATGAGATTACTACCGCGTCCTTGATCATACCTTGGCGGATCGCTTCTTGATACGACTCGGTCAGCATACGGAAGGAAGTTTCGTCGCAAAGAACGGCGGATTTTCCTGAAAAAATAATTTTTCCGGTATGACTCGCATTCCCACTTCCCACAACAAACGGAAAAGAAAGTTCAGTAATGTCGAGTTGAGGCGGTGGAGTAGTGATGAAAAAATCGAGCGCTTGCAGAACAATTTCATCGAGCGTTGGAATCTGCATAGTGCTCATTATAAAAACGTCTTTAACAGAGTGCAAGACCCTCCGGTGCTCTCTACGCTGTACTCGCCGACCTCTTGCGGAATAAAGCACGAGTGTCCTGTGCCAACCGTTACCGATCCATCGGGTGCCGTTACTTTTGCGACACCACTCTTCACATAGAAATGGGCAAACGACTTCCCGGTGGTATGCGACGTCGCTGTCGTAATCTCAAGGCGCTCGAGGGAATAGTACGGAGTTTGGCAGACCGTTTTACCACTGGGTTTAGAAATATTTGCATTGGGTTTATTGCGCTCAGGGTCGGTATCGAGATACGTGAAGTAGTCATCGATCTGAATAGCTCGAATGGTTCCATCATGTTTAATCTTTCCCTGATCGAAACATCGAATCGTGGAAACAGGATCCATCGCGTCAAGCTGCACCTCATACAGAATATTGCCGAGTGGATACTTTTCTTTATCTTCCTCCCACGAATGATGAATTCCACCGGACGACATATCAACGACCTCATCCTGTTTCGGATGAATCGTATTTACATACTGCCATGGATTTTTCTCCTGAATAAAAACCTGCGCCTGTTGCGCTCCTTCTTCGACGGTAAGACGTGACGCCACGATTTGCTCGCTCAGACTTTTCATGAATTCTGAGATTTCTTCACAACATCTTCTATACGCTTTGACATCAGCATTCGGCGCAAGCCCGCAGGTCGCGAGGCCGTCCTGAAAGTAAAACCATGTCTCAGGTTTTGGCTTCCAGTGGGCGCTCGGTGTACCTGGCTTCACGTGGAGTTGAAACGAATTCCCTAACGCTTGTGTGACCTTTATAAGAATCGGTAAGGGCTGTGCGGTTATCTGGTCGAGACCGGCATACTGAACACCCTCTGTAAGAGGAAGCGGGTCGATTGTTTCATTGTCCGCATTTCCAACTTCTGGAATAAATAAGGGGTCATCGGTCGAGGTCGTATCGAGTCGAAACTTTGAGTGCCCGAAGAGCTCGTAACTCTGACCGATCTTTACATTCTTAAACTCTGATTTTTCATTCCAACCTTTTGTTTCTAAGATGTAGAAACCTCCCCATGTTGGCTGTTTGATAAGCTTCGGAATCACTAAGTATGGCCGCTTCGGAAACATATTGTTTATATAGTATAATTCAGACTGTGAACAGTAACAATAAGCTCATACTGTATTCAAAGTCACTCCGAGTAAATCAGTGGTTGAAGAACTTTGTTGTTTTCACCTCCATCGTTTTTTCAGGACAGCTCTTTAACCCTACAGTGCTCATTGCATCGGTTGCTGCATTTTTTATTTTCTGTCTCCTGTCATCTACATCGTACGTATTTAATGACATTGTCGATTACCAGAGCGATCGAAAGCATCCGGTGAAGCGCTTTCGACCGATCGCATCGGGAAAGATATCGATCCAGGAGGCAACCTTTGTTGCCTTTATTCTTGCGGTTGCGTCGCTCGTTTTTTCGTTGATGTTTTCGGTGCAGTTTTTTCTCCTTGCGGTGCTATTTGCTGCACTGCACGCGGTGTATACACTGTTTCTCAAGAAGCACTCTATCATTGATATCTTTACTATCTCGTTCTCATTCATGATCCGGGCCTTTGCGGGGGTACTGGCAACTAATTTTTCTATTCCGATTTGGCTGATGTTTACGATTTTTTTTGGCTCGCTCTTTGTTGCAACGGTCAAGCGCGATGCCGAACTGTACGTGCACGGAAGAGAAGCGCGGGCGGCGTTGGGTGCGTATCGAGAACATCTTTTGAGCTTCCTCACCACAACCTTTGCAACATCAACCATACTGGCATACTCGTTCTACACCTATTTCGAGCGAATTTCGGGGGAGAATGCCCGATTCACCGAATTTTTTAATCAGATCATTCCTCAGTTTGAGGCTCGAAAATGGATGATGGTAACAATTCCATTTGTGGTGTATGGAATTGCGCGATATGCGCAGCTGCTCTATGACAAGTCCGAAGGCGAGCGCCCAGAGGAGATTATTACCAAGGATAAACCACTCATCACAACGATGGGACTTTGGGGTCTTACCGTTATTTTGCTTCTCTACATTCTGTAACGTGCCGGTACCGGCAACATTTAGATTCTCCCTCATGATTTAGAGTTGCAATGGAAATATAAAGAGTGTAAAAATAGGGGCGATGAAAACGACGGAAAAATCTCACGACAAGCTGAGTCCAAAAAATGAAGCGGTCAATCTTGCGATAGAACAAATCCAAAAACAGTTCGGTCGAGGATCTATCATGCGACTCGGCGAGAAACCCGCTCCTGCCGTCGAGGATATTATTAAGACCGGTATTCTTCCGCTCGATGTAGCCCTTGGTGTGGGCGGAATTCCCAAGGGTCGCATCATCGAAATATTCGGCCCCGAAGCATCCGGTAAGACAACTGTCTGTCTCTCGGTAATTGCGGAAGTGCAGAAAAAAGGTGGCATCGCTGCATTCGTCGACGTCGAGCACGCCCTCGATCCGGTGTGGGCCGAGACACTTGGCGTAAAGGTTGATGACCTCTTGGTTTCACAACCGGACACCGGAGAACAGGCGCTTGAAATCGTAGAAGCGCTCATTCGCTCCGGCGGTGTAGACATTGTCATCGTTGACTCGATTGCGGCACTCGTACCACGTGCGGAGATCGAGGGAGAGATGGGAGATGCCCAGATGGGACTGCAAGCCCGGCTCATGTCTCAGGCACTCCGAAAACTTACTGGTGTTGTTTCAAAGTCGAAGACAACGGTACTGTTTACCAATCAACTGAGACTGAAGATAGGCATCATGTTCGGAAATCCGGAAACAACCCCCGGAGGTCTTGCTACGAAGTTCTACGCTTCAGTACGAATGGATGTTCGCAAAATTGAAACATTGAAAAAGAATAATATGGTGGTAGGTTCACGTCATCGAGTAAAGATTGTGAAGAATAAACTTGCCCCGCCGTTCAAGGAAGCAGAGTTTGTTATTAACGCGGAGGGTATTGATCGCGATGAAGCGGTGATCGAGGCAGCGATAGGAGCAGGCGTTATTACAAAAAGCGGTGCATTTTTGAAGTTGGGCGAGCGCGTACTTGCACAAGGGAAGGAGCAGCTCAAAGAAACCTTTGCTCAAGATGAGAAACTCCATAAGCACATTATCGAAGAGCTCGAAAAAAAGCTGTTGAAAAAGTAACGCGAGCTTACCGACTCCATTCAGATTCTTTCGTTACAATATCGTATGCAAAAACTCTTGAATGCTGCATATTTTTATCTGCGATTTCGACCCCGGTCGGAGCATGAAATGCGACAGTATCTTGAAAAGAAGCAAAAAAAATATCAACTGGCAGAACCACTGGTCCAGGAAGTAGTGGATGAATTAAAGCGGCAGTCGCTCATCGATGATCAGTCTTTTATTTCTTGGTTTGTAGAAATTCGCGGGACGTCAAAAAAGAAGTCTGCTCGTATGGTGCGGTACGAACTACAACGTTATGGTGTATCTCCCGATGATATTGAGCAGTACTTTTCGTCGCATGAGTTCGATGAGCTACAGAAAGCGATCCGAGCGCTATCCGGACGATGGAGGTCATTACAGGCATTTGACTCAAAAAAACGGTTCGAGCGAGCGGCGGCGTTTCTCCAACGGAAGGGGTTTTCTTATTCTCAGATTAAAACAGCGATTGCAGAGTTTGAGCAAAAAAGGTAAAATAGGGGCAGTAATAAGTTATTCATTATTATTCATTTCAGAAGATTGTATTCATGAGAGCTGACTACATTACCAATGCATTCGTGGCCGTCATACGCCAGACCGAACTGCACCGATCGTAATGTAACCCGCCTCGTCAATCTTCTTCTTATTATTTTTCAACTATGAACACAGCAGCACTTGAGGTACTTCTTCGTAAGTTATTAGAAAATCTTGAAAAGCAGAATGCAAAGCAACCAGAACCTGCAGCGCAGCCGGCTCCAGTAGAAAAAAAGCCGGTTCAACCCGCGGTTCCTACTCCTGACGTTCAGGCAATGGTCCAGAAAGCGCGAGATGAAGCATACCGCATTAAAGAACAGGCGCAACAGGAGTCTCGAAAGCTCACCCAAGAGGCGATGGAGCTCGAGAAACAGCTCAACAAACGCGAACAACAGGTTGGACAGCGAGAACGCGATCTTGACAAAGAAAAACAGGCTGCAGACAAGGCCCGAAAAGATGCTGAAGCAGCCAAAGAAGCGCTTCTCCAGAAGGTAGAGAAGGTCGCAGCCATGTCAAAAGATGAGGCAAAGCAGGTGCTTCTTTCCGGTTGGGAAGAGAAGCTCAAGGGAGATATCGCAAAGCGAGTGAAGGCAGCTGAAGAAGAGATGAAAACGACGGTGGAACAGAAAGCAAAAGAGATGCTCGTTGACTCGATGAAACACGGAGCAACCGATTATGTTGCAGAGTATACGCTCTCAACCTTTACCCTTCCCAACGATGAAGTGAAAGGGCGCATTATCGGTAAGGATGGACGAAACATTCGTGCATTCGAACTTGCAACCGGTGTCGACGTTGATCTTGAAGAAGAAGGCGTCATCAAGCTTTCATCATTTGATGCAGTGAAGCGAGAGGTTGCCCGAATCTCACTCGAGAGACTGATCCGAGATGGCCGAATTCAACCACAGCGCATCGAAGAAATTATTAATCAGGTAAAGCGCGAGATTGAGCGCGTTATGTTCCAGGCCGGTGAAGAGCTCGCCCATAAGGTTGGGGTATACAATCTCCCCAATGAGGTAACTCAGGCGTTAGGACGATTTAAGTACCGATATTCATATGGTCAGAACATGATTCTGCACACGCTCGAGGAAACAAAGATCGGTATTGCGCTCGCACAGGAGCTCAAGGCCGATGTGAATGTTGCGAAGCTCGGTTGTCTCCTTCACGATATCGGAAAGGTCATTGACTCCAAAGAGGGTGGAAATCACATTACTCTCGGCGTAGAGTTTTTGAAGAAACACCGTTTCCCACAAGCGGTCATCGACTGTGTCGAGTCTCATCATGAGGACGTACCGTTCAAGTCGGTTGAAGGCGTCATTGTCTACATCGCTGACGCAGTCTCCGGTGGTCGACCAGGTGCGAGACACGAGGACTTTGAAGAGTATCTCAAGCGTATCAAGACCATTGAGGATGCAGCCCGAACGCAGAAAGGCGTCCGAGATGCATATGCGCTTCAGGCAGGTCGAGAGCTACGCGTTATCGTAAAGCCAGACGAGGTCTCGGACGACGAGATGTCGATTATGGCCCAAAAAATACGAGAAGAACTCGAGAAGAAGTTCGACGTATTCCCCGGTCAGATCAAGGTCACGATTATTCGTGAGTCTCGAGCCGAGGCAGTGACGAAGATCTAATTTGTCGCTCCTAGGGTCCCTGTTTGATCCCAAAAAATGGGATTTTATTCTTCCTTTTGCTATGCTCTAAATCAAATTTAGCATTTGATTTAGATTGATCTACTCCGATCATTTAAATATAGATTGACACAACAATAAAAAAATACTATTCTGTTCGTGATTTCCTGTTGTGACAATTAAAAGTTAATGAAGAATTATAAATAGGCTTTTGCACCGGCCTATTTTTATATCACGGTGTAAGAAGGGAGGTGATTGTACATGACAAAAGCAGACTTAGTAGCACAAGTAGCTAAAAAAGCAGGCTTGACCTCAAAGGCAGCAAAGGATGCAGTAAACACTGTTTTCTCATCAATCACCGCTGCAATGAAAAGAGGAGAAAAAGTAGTGGTTACTGGTTTCGGCACATTTATGGTGCGACGACGCGCTTCTCGTAAGGGTCGCAATCCACAGACCGGAGCTGAAATTCAGATTCCATCAACCAAGACTCCAGGATTTACCGCTGGTAAATCATTGAAGAGAATGGTGAAGTAATCCGCCATAAGCGAGATTAAAGAACAACCCCGCGTTCGTGTTGCGGGGTTGTTTTATTCTATGGAGGTCGAGTATAATAATGTATGATTGCACGATTCCTACGCCCCATTCTGCTCATCCTCTTCCTTGTCGTTGTTCCACCATTTTTCTATCTTCTCAACTACTCACAGACGATTCCTACGAACTATGGCAAGGAAGACAGCTATGAATTGCCGCACCCCGGCATCGCACCGGACAATCCGTTGTATCCGGTGAAGGAGCTTCGAGACGAACTGCTCATTTTCTTTAGTCAGGACAACATTACGCGCGCTCAGTACAATCTTTTGTTGTCCGATAAAAAAACAAAGGCAGGAGAGTTCCTCGTTGAAGAGCGAAAGTATCAGCTCGCAGGACAGACCTTTCTCGCTGCGGAGAAGGACTATGGAGAAGCACTCAAAAGTATTAAATCCGCAATAGATCTGGGCGATCAGGCAAATGTTGAGTTTGTCGGGAAGTTGACTCGGAGTAACGCGAAACACTCGCTCGTAATGCAAACTGTGAAGCAGAAGTTTCCGCGCACGCTCCAGATCGAACTGCAGGCAGCACAGCAACTCAACCACGACAACAGCGTGCTACTCCTCGGACTCCAGTAGACCGAATACCGTCGCCACGAGGGCGGAATTTTGAATGAGCGTAATCCAGTAGTGATCGAATAGACCGGTGAAGCACACGATAAATACACACGCAATCAGTTGGTAATTTTTTCGATTCTGCCTCAGAAATGGAACGGCAACCCAGAGGAGTAGGAGGAGCGGTATAATCCCAACCTCTGCGAGGAGAAGGAGGAAGATGTTATGCACTGGTTGTCCGAACGAACCAATCGACAGTGTCGGAAAAAATTGTTGCGCGATGATATAGTTCCCAAGACCGACACCCGCGCTCAGATGGGTTTGAATAAGGAGCATGGCATTGTTCATCAACTGCATGCGAATCGCTGCAGAAAGTGGGTCACCAACCACACGAAGAATGATCGCTACGGGAATAAGTAACGAAAGAAGTTTTGCTCCGATGCAGACAAGGCAGCGCTCCTTGGTGAAGATGTTTTGAACGACGAAATACTTCAGCGTGATGAGCGCAAACCCGAGTATCGCCACCTTCGAAAAAGAAAGAAAAATCAGGAGGGGGGCGACGGCGAGTGTGAGGGTACGCGTCCATGATCTCTGGGAGGAAAAAAGAACAAAGGTATAGAGAAGGAGATAGAAACCACCTAATGAGTTTGGGTGTGAAAAGGTGCCGTATGCTCGCATCAACTCTACTCCGGACATACTCGCCTTTGCGATTCCAATCGTTGAGAGCGAGAACATTCGCTCTCCAAGATAGTAGAATGGACCATTCACAGACGACTTGGTAACAACCTGCATTGCCGAGAGTATCAGCTCAAGAGCCATCGAGCACATGAGACCAAGTTGAAGTAACCACCCATTGCGTCGCTCTGATCGAACGACAGAAAAAATCACAATCATCTCAAGGAGGCGAACATACTGATAGAGAGCAACTTCCCGTGAGTAGCTGAACCACAGCGTGATCGAGACGAGGAATAAGAATAGCTGGAGGTATACATTCTGGAGTGTTTTTCGCAGGTGAGCGCGGTGATATACGGCAAGTATGACAATAAGGAGGTCAATGGCGTACACGGTGGGAGCGAGATAGTCGATCCGAATACCAGAGAGATAGGAATACGGAAGAAAAAAATGTTTTCCGAACTGCGTTGGCAGCAGGAAACCAAAAAGGAACAAAAGTGTATATATTATTGGACGTGTAGTTTTTCTGAATAATTGCATATGACGTGGCGTAAGCATCATAGAGGTCGGAAGAAATGTTGTCAATATTCGTAATATCTCGCTCAAGGATTATTGGTTTCCTTTGACTTTCTGAAGCTGAGTTCATACAATAAAGGACGAAAAAAAATGAAATACTCACGTACGCAAAAAAAAATTACACTTCCACACGCGATTAGTCCGCAGGTCGAAGGATTATCTTTTCACGAAATTTATCACGCGTTTGCAAAGACTAACTATGGCTATATCCTCAAACATAGAATCAGATGGAGCATGTTCAAACCCACAGAGTATTCCGACGCCGAATGGGAGCGAGTGCTTGGTAAGGACGCAAATAACTTAGAGCACCTACTCATTGCATTTCGACAGACAAAAGACTTTTTAAAAGCCGATCAGGTATTCACTTTTGCAGAATGCCAGCTTCTTTTGTTAACTGCGATCGTTCATGACTGGGCAGAACCTGCAGTCGGAGACATCATGCGCTACATTAAAAAAGCCGAAGATGACAAACGAGAGATTAAACTGTTGAAAAATGTATTACACGAAGTACTCGGTGGCAGACTCGATAATAAAACAATCAATGCTGTGTGTCGAATTCTCCAAGATAAGCACTCTCGTCTTGGGTTTGCATTCAACACGATTGAGACGCTTGGATATTTTGAGACAGCGGTGCGGGCATGGGAACAGAGTAAAAAGGTGAATGGTGATCTACAGGGCCGGCTTAAATGGCTGATGAGCAATGTGCTTCTTGTCGATATCCATAAACTTATGGAGCGGGAGTCTACGTTTATTTCTGTTGGGCGTTTTTTGAAAAAGCATAAAAAAGTGTTGGACGAAGCATTTACAAAAATGCCTGATTCGGTATTCGAATTTCACCGGCATGACAAGAAACAATATTATCGTGAGAAATTTTATGAACAACGCAAGAATTGGAGCTCATATTCAAAGACCCTCACTGCTCTATAGATTGAGCGTTATGTTGCTGTAAAATACGTGGGTCAAATAAGACTTTTCACTGGTGGAGATGGGGGGAGTTGAACCCCCGTCTGAAGAAACACGAATACAAAGGTTTAGTTAGAGATAGACCTTTTTTATTTAGGATGAATTGATCAAAGAGTCGTTTATCGAGGTGTGAATATCGAAGTTTTTACAATAGATTGCACGATCACAATCTATTTAGCAAGCGGTTTACCATTGCGTCATACTCAGGATCCTGTGGCTTGACTAATCCCAGCGCAATCATGCGCGTTGCTTCTACCATGTCAAATTCATCATTTCCAATTCTTTCTCTGATTTCTGCAATTTTTTGCAAGGCTCTTTGCACTGCTTCTTTATCGTGTAAAGAAAACATTGTATTTGTCATGTATTGCATTACTTTTTCCTGATCAAAATCACGTAACGTTTTTGTTATTACTTCTATAAAATACTCTCCATCGCTTGACGTCATTACATTGTGGACCGACGAGCTAGAGTACTCCACCACTGGTTTAAATCCCAACTCCGCCAACGTATCAAATGCCTTTTGTAATGAATGCTGTGGTTTCTTTTCTTGACGGTCACTTACCACCTTTTCTCTAACTGTGCCTGAGGTAAATCCTTCTTTTTCTCCAAACGAAGCATAAATACGTGGAAAATTGTGCGGAAATAACGTATGAAGCACCCGGTGTGTATAAAATACAAGTTTTGCTCTATCGGGATTCACCTCTTGATACGACACAAATTGGAGTTTATTTGGATCGGTGGGATGTTGAAAAGCCATTTGTTCCGAGCCAGATGCCACAACTCCGGAACTGGTTTTTACCTCGTTTATTTCTTGCCGGCCAAGTATGTTACCTTGCGCATCGTAATAACCAAAAAAATCATCTCCGGAGGAGAGTATATTTTTTGCTCGAATCACAGCCCCATCTGCACGCTTTGGAATTTCTGGCATATATGAATATATAAGAAGAACCGCCCTGAGTTGGTGGAGATGGGGGGAGTTGAACCCCCGTCTGAAGAAACACGAATACAAAGGTTTAGTTAGAGATAGCGTATTTTCTCTTCATGTTGCGGTGAGGCAATACACAAACTCTTTCGCAACGATCAGTTATGGGTTTTCAACTTCATCACCAACTGAAAACGTGATGTTGTCATACCTTGATTGGTTTACCCCACGTATGCATTAAATCAAGGAAAATGCACGGTGAGAATTCAACAGCACTTAGGCTGCATAGGCAAATGCGTATGCATTGCGATAAGCGGCTGCTTCCATTGCTTCCATTTCGTCAGCAGTTAGTATTTCCCGAGTGTCGTTCCGGTACGCCCTAACCTTTTGTAAAAGTGCAGTTCCTCGTCGATTCTATACATCCCCGATTATCT
Source organism: uncultured Gammaproteobacteria bacterium (assembly GCA_964535635.1). Classification (GTDB taxonomy): domain Bacteria; phylum Patescibacteriota; class Microgenomatia; order UBA1406; family GWC2-37-13; genus CAZLQR01. The sequence goes on from CAZHVF010000011.1 coordinate 18,015, forward strand.
CTTCATCCATTCTTTCGCTTCTCGGTTATCTTGTCGTTCGATCTTTTTCTTCTTCTCAAGCTTTCGTTTTTCAATATCTTTTCGTCCCCTTACAAGAGCGATTTCTATTTTGATTAACGCACCCTTATTATAACATGAAACAGGGGCAATAGTAAGTCCTGAGGCTCCATGTAGCTTCGTTTGCAGGCGTATCAGTTCATCTTTTCGGATGAGGAGTTTCCGTGTTCGCTTTGGTTCCTGAGTGGCTCGAGGCGCGTACTGATATGGGTAGATATCTGCATTCACAAGAAAGAGCTCTCCCTGTAGGAGCTTTACATGCGCACTATCAATATTCATCTTTTCTTCGCGTATAGACTTTACCTCGGGCCCGGTGAGCACGACACCCGCTTCATAGGTTTCGAGGACCTCAAAGTCACGCTGCAACTTTCGATTCACAATTTTCATATTCCTATTGTAACAACTGAAGCCGTCGATTGGAGGATAGGAGCGAGTTACTGCCGTACGAGTTTTAGAACCGCGATCTGATTTGGTGTGAGGAAGACCGTTCGTTTCACTGGTTGATCTGAGACAATAACCTCCTGATCTTTTACAAAGATACCATCAAGATTTTCAATCGAAAGGAGATAGGTACCATTTGGAAGATTTACGATGGTGAGCGGGACAAGTTCCTTATTTTTTTCCTTCGGATCATTGTTTGCAATGAGTACGACGTACCCCTTTTCCGTTTTTGATGCGACCGCTCGGACGAAGTCGCCTTCGCCATACACCTGAACTCGGTCGCCCGCAATCATACTCGAAAGTGTTTGAGCGCGTCGGTTTCCATGGGTCGTTTTTTGATTTACAACCGAAGCAACAACCGCAACGGAGTCCTTCGAGACCGTTGCTCCTTTCTCCTTCCATTGTGACGATGCGACACTCACAACCTTTGATGTATCGATACGAAGATTTGCTTTTGCAAACGATTTAATAAAGAAGTACTGGAGGAAGAAAAAAATTGCGAGTGGGAAAAAAATACCAATGGAAATGAAGCTTACCACGAGTCTCCTCCGCAGTGTTTCATCAAGATCCATGATGAGAATAGGATAATTTATTACGGTAGTGTTTGCAACAATGCATCGGCCTCCGCAGTACTGGAGAGTGTTCGGTTAGGCTAGTTGCCCTCTTTTGTAGCATATAAGCGACTGACACCGGACCATAATCGGTGTACCGTGAGGCATGATCGTAACCGTTTTCTCTGGTGTGACGATTGGTCTCGAGGGAGTGCTGATAGAGGTCGAGGTCGATGTCGCAGGGCGTGGTTTTCCACAGTTTACGATTGTGGGCCTTCCCTCAAAGGCGATCGATGAGGCAAAGGAGCGCGTTCGCACCGCGATACATAATTCCTCGTTTGATATGCCTGACTCACGACTCACCGTCAATCTTGCACCGGCCGACATACCAAAGGATACGTCCGGATTTGATCTTCCGATTGCGATCGGGATACTCACTGCATGTGGTGGCATCGAACAGAAGGCCATTACAAAAGCTCTCTTTATCGGTGAGCTTTCGTTAGAAGGTGTGGTGCGACCGGTCCCAGGCGTCATCGCACTTGCAACAATGGCGAAAGAGCGTGGCATAACGCACGTATATGTAGCGATCGATAATGTGCAAGAGGCTCTTTTGATACCCGGAATCACCGTTGTTGGTGTGCATAGTCTGAGCGACCTTATTCTGCATTTGAATGGCGTTACACTGCTCAAGCCATCTCGCGCTCTGCCATGGAACATTTCGAGAGTCGAGTACGAGTTCGACTTTGCCGAGATACGAGGTCAGTATATGGCGAAGCGTGCGCTTGAGATTGCGGCATGTGGATTCCACAACGTGCATATGAAGGGACCACCGGGGGCAGGAAAGACCCTCTTATCGCGGGCATTTGTCTCAATTCTACCGGAGTTATCCCGCGACGAAGTACTTGAGGTGACGTCGATCTATTCCGTTGCGGGACTTATACGACAACAGGCGCTCATCACCGATCGACCCTTCCGATCGCCGCATCATACAACCTCTCGCGTCGGACTTGTCGGCGGAGGAACGAATCCAAAACCTGGAGAGATATCGCTAGCGCACCGAGGCGTGTTATTTCTTGATGAGTTTCCGGAGTTTCCGCGTTCAACCATTGAGTCTCTTCGACAACCGCTTGAGGACGGAGTTGTGACGATCTCGCGCGCAATGGGAAGCGTATCATACCCATCGCGATTTATTCTGATTGCAGCATCGAATCCGTGTCCTTGCGGATTTCTTGGTCATCCAAAAAAACGATGTACCTGTATGCCGGGTGCGATCCTCAAGTATCGCAAGCGACTTTCTGGGCCGATTCTTGATCGAATCGATCTTCATATCGACGTCCCCCCGGTTACCGAAGAACAACTATTGGGACAGCAGTCAGGCGAGTCGAGTAAAACGGTTCGCGAGCGCATTGAAGTTGCTGGAGAACGTCAACGAAAGAGACTGAGCGCCTCGAAAATAACAACAAATGGCGAGATGAAGCCAAAGGACATCAAAGAATACTGTCGTATTCGCGACGATGGAGTGCTTATGCTCCGCGATGCAATTCAAAAATTTTCATTGTCGGCGCGAACCTACTT
>CAZHVF010000012.1:0-19138 GCA_964535635.1 uncultured Gammaproteobacteria bacterium
GTGGCGAGCTTCCATCCTACAAGATCTACGAAGACAGCGATTTTATTGGTATTCTCGATATCTTCCCAGTCGCCCGAGGGCATTCGCTCTTGATTCCAAAGCAACACTATCGATGGACGTATGATGTCCCTAACTTTGGTGAATATTTTGAAACAGCTCGTCGTGTGGGAATGGCGGTGAAGTCGGCACTGAATGCGGACTGGATGCAGTTTTTTACCCATGGCCAGATTCCACATGCACATATCCACATCACGCCGCGATACGAAGCCGTAGAAACGGCGCCGGTCATACCGAGATGGGACGAACCACTCAAGCTTGAGAAAAAAGACTTTGAGAAGATCGCTGAAAAAATTCGTAGCAGTCTATGAAGCTTCCTCACCCGGTCTACCAGCTGGTTAGAAAAATACCGAAAGGACGAGTGACAACGTATGGCTCCATTGGAAAGGCGCTTGGACTGAATCCTCGACATGTTGGTCAGATTCTCCATCAGAATGACAATTCAGCAAAGACTCCCTGTCACCGAGTCGTCAAATCTGACGGATCAATTGCTTCAGGGTATGCATTTGGAGGGCCTGGAAAACAAGGAGCAATGCTAGAGAAAGAAGGCGTAATGTTTATGGGTGAAAAGGTGGACAGAAGGTGTATAATGGCATCGATATGATCAAAGAAGGATTGTCAGGACAATCTGAATCACCGTCTATACTTGATGAGATACGAGCGCAAAGAGCCGCAGTGCTGGCAGAGATTGCAAACGGTGTGACGCTCGGAAAGTCGACAAATCCAGGAGTACAAACGGCATACGCAGAGTTAACCGCCGCGAAACAACTCGAGGAAGCCCGCAGAGCAGAGCTCAGAGAAGGGAGTAGAGGCGCGGTATATCTTAGGAGGGTAGGACGCCGGCGAGGATACTAATTTGTCCGCTTCGCGGTTATCGACACCTTTCCTTGTTTGAAGTCGATCATGATTCGATCTCCCTTCACGATTTTATGCTCCACAATCTGTAGCGATATCTCATCGAGTATGAGCTCGTTAATAACACGCTTCAGCGGTCGTGCACCGTACGCATCGTCGAACCCAACGACCCCAAGGTGTTTTCGCATCTGCTCACTTACCTCTACTAAATATCCGGCTCGTGCGATCTGAGTCGAGAGGAGATTGAGTTGAACTTCTACAATCTGTTTCGTAATCTCGGGGGTGAGTGGTTTGAATTCTATAATCGCATCGAGACGATTAACCAGTTCTGGACGAAAGATCTCCTTTACCTTCTTTTCGCCGGCAATGTTTGAGGTCATGATGATGATGGTATTTTTGAAGTTTACGACACGACCCCGTCCATCGGTTAGTCTTCCATCGTCAAGAATCTGAAGAAATATATTAAAGAGCTGTGGGTGTGCTTTTTCCACTTCATCGAACAACACAACAGAGTAGGGTTTTCGACGCACCGCTTCGGTGAGTTGTCCACCTTCTTCATATCCGATATATCCCGGAGGTGCGCCGATGAGTCGAGCGAGCGTATGTGGCTCTTGATATTCGGTCATGTCGATTCTCACAACTGCGCGTTCATCATTAAATAATGTATGCGCGAGTGCCTTTGCGGTCTCGGTCTTTCCGACTCCAGTTGGACCCAGGAATAAAAATGATCCAATCGGTTTCTGCTCATCCGCGAGACCAGCGCGCGATCTTCGAACCGCGTTTGCTACCTTCAGGAGAGCGTGGTCTTGTCCGACTACCCGTTGTTTGAGATCTGTCTCAAGATGGGCAAGCTTCTCGGACTCGGTTGCGAGTAACCGTGTGACCGGAATATGGGTCCACTTTGCAACAATCATCGCAATGTCCTCATCGGTAACTTCCTCACGGAGAAGGCGTTCTTCCTTCGGAATTTTTTTCAGTTCTTGTTCGAGTGATTTAATCTTTTTCTCAAGTTCGGGTAGTTTGCCGTACTTGATTTCAGCAACCTTCTCAAGAAGCACATCTCGTTCTGCGCGTTCCATCTCTGCTTTCAGCGAATCAGTCTCAACCCGATACTTCTGGAGTTCACCGATGACCTTTTTCTGCTCTTTCCAGTGCGACTCGAGCAGTTCAAATTTCGATTGGAGTTCTTGTCGATCTTTTTCAATTGATTGTTTTCTCGCTTCAACACCTTTTTCTTTTTTGAGCGCTGCAAGTTCGATATCGAGTTGAGTAATCTTTCGTTTCACTTGATCGAGTTCTGTGGGTAATGACTCGGTCTCGATCTTCGCCGCAGATGCCGCTTCATCAATAAGATCGATGGCCTTATCCGGGAGATATCGATCGGTGATGTATCGCGTCGAAAGATTTACCGCTGCGATAATGGCATCATCGGTGATACGAATACCGTGGTGGAGTTCGTACTTTTCTTTAATACCGCGAAGTATTGCGATTGAAGATTCTGTCGAAGGCTCCTCGACGTATACCGGCTGAAATCTGCGCTCGAGTGCCGGGTCTTTTTCGATCCGCTGGCGATATTCTCGCACGGTGGTTGCGCCTATTGTTCTCAAAAGTCCGCGCGCGAGTGCAGGCTTCAAGATATTACCGGCATCAACCGCACCTTCTGCGCCACCAGCACCAACAATCGTATGAAGCTCGTCGATAAAGAGAATGTATGCTCCATCGGATTTTTCGATCTGTTCAAGAATTGACTTGAGTCGGTTTTCGAACTCGCCTCTGAATGCCGATCCTGCAAGAATTCCGGTGAGATCGAGAATGAGGAGTTGCTTATTCTTCAGCGTGTCAGGAACATCCCCATTTACAATTCGTTGCGCGAGACCTTCAACGATCGCGGTTTTTCCTACGCCCGGATCGCCCAAGAGTACGGGATTATTCTTGCTTCTGCGTGAAAGAATCTGCATCACACGGCGAACCTCATCATCTCGACCGATGACTGGATCAAGCCTGCCTTTTTTTGCCTGATCGGTAAGATTGATAGTAAATTTCTCCAGTGGATTTTGCTGATCCTCTGGAGGGATATACGCACCTTTCATAGCAAAATTATAGTTCGATTTGGCAGAGTTGTCAAGAGAGTGCCAATATTCCTCATCGACTACGTTCTCTGCAAGAAACGAAAAGGATTTCTACTGAAAGGAGTGAATTTTGACCAAGGATGCTTCTGCGCTGCTTGATCTATTCGACCGAGATCACAGTGCGACAGGAGGAGTGATCGTGGATGTGCCAAATCATATCTTGGCGCAGCATCAAGCACCGAGCTCACCGATAATCGATCGATATCCGGATGAGCTCCTGAGCGCGTAAGGAGGCGAATGTACTCATTGAGTGTTTTATCATCTAACGGAACAAATCCAGGTGTAATAAACCGCGGAGCAAGCGCCCCTCCATCCGGATCGGAGTCCTTTGCGCGCGCGCCACGGTAGATTTTGCCGGTGAACGGGTCAATGAACTGACAAAAACTTAGGTCGACGAGAAATCGTTTTCCGTCCCCATCAGTGACAATGGTAAATTCATGACTGAATGAATGTTCTCGCTGAATACCCCGCATTTGATTTATGTCGCCTACTTGTAGAATTTCAGCTTTCAAACCGAGTTGCTCTGCGATAACGGATGTGAGTCCTGACATGAAGTCGCATGAGTTATCGCGAAGGCCGTGCTCTCGTGGCTGATAGGATGATTGCTGAAAGGATTTTGCGCCATCCTCAACAAGGTCTACGAGGAGTTTGAGCGTGCTTTTCGTCGGAAGCATTTGTTCTTTTCGAAGCGCTTCATGCATTTTTCGAATTTGAGAAACGCCATTGTCCTTCGTTACACCTCGCAGTTCAAGAAACTGGGTTATGAGCGCATCTGGAGAATCAATAAGGAGTTCATCTGCGACCTCTTCAATCGGATCTTTGCCTACTAACTCACCGCTTCCCGTACCAACAAATTCAGTCATGTAACAATTGTACAAAACTCCCTACACAGAATCCCTTATGTAGACCATGGATGGCATCGAGAGAACTGATGAAGACCCATGCGTACGCCCTTCATCACTCCATACTTTTCAATATTCATATAGGTATATTGTGAGCAGGTTGGTCGAAAACGACAGTGAGTGCCGAGGTATGGGCTGAGGACGAGCTGATAGAGTCGAATCAACGCGAGGAGAAGCCGTTTCATAGTACAATAGTAACATGAAAATAACGATCCTGACGCTCTTTCCAGAAATGTTGAGAGGATTCTTTCAAGAGAGTATTGTGAAACGAGCGATCGAACGAAAACAGGTTGAGATCGAACTCGTGAACATTCGAGATTTTTCTACCGACGCATATAAAACAGTGGACGACAAGCCCTACGGAGGTGGAGCAGGGATGGTTTTACGCGTTGACGTATTGGAGCGGGCGATTCAAGCGACTTCGATCAAAGAACTATCATCAAAGATTATCTTGACGAGTGCAAAAGGAACTCCATTTCATCAAAAGAAAGCGCGTGAATTTATGAAGCTTGATCATCTCACATTGATCGCCGGACATTATGAAGCGGTCGATGAACGAGTACTGTCCATGGTGGATGAAGAGATCTCGCTCGGTGACTTTGTCATGACAGGTGGGGAAATTGCAACCGCCGCAATTGTGGACGCCGTTGTGAGACTCCTCCCCGGGGTATTGAAGAAAGAAGAGGCTACCGATGAGGAGAGTTTCCGATGGTATTTGGTGCGGGATTTACTCAAGATATGCGGTGATGATACTGCGGTACAAAAGCTTTCTCAAAATGGTGTTACCGAGGTCCAACTCCTTGAGTATCCACACTACACCCGTCCAGAAGACTGGAACGGAAAGAAAGTGCCAGATGTGCTCCTTTCTGGAAACCATGCAGCGATTGATGCATGGAGAATAAAGCAGTCGCTCGAGATGACGAAGCGTCTGCGCCCGGATCTGCTCGGATAAATGAGGTTGGTTGACGAAATCGGTGGTAATTTGATAGACTAATGACGATAAAAACTCCTATGTCATTTTCAAAATTACAACCAGTCACATTCTCTCCAAAATTGATGGAGATGCAAGGAATCTCCGCAAAAACAACCGAAGCTCATCTCAAGCTGTACCAAGGGTATGTGAATAAGTACAACGAAATCCAAGAAAAACTCGCAGCGCTTACAGAGGACGATTATGCAAAAGCAAATCAGGTGTTTTCTGCTATCCGTTCGTTGAAGGTTGATCTCTCATTTGCCTGGGGAGGGATCATCAATCATGAAATTTATTTCGGACACCTTGGAGGCAAAGGTGGTAGTCCTACCGGGGATTTGGCATCTCAGATAACCAAGGACTTTGGATCGTTTGAACAGTACAAAAAAGATATCACGGCAACCGGAATTTCTGCACGAGGGTGGGTCTGGACAGCATGGAATAAGAAGGAAGGGCGATTGTTTAACTATCTTGGGGATGCGCAGAATAGCTTCCCGGTCTGGGGCGCTGAGCCAGTTCTCGCACTTGACACCTACGAGCACGCATACTTTATTGACTTCGGCGTGAATAGAGCACAATATATCGAGTCGTTCTTCCAAAATGTAGATTGGGACGTCGTAGGTAAAACATTCGCCTCGGTAACTTCATGTTCATGTATGTGTGGGAAGGACGGGAAAGATTGTAATTGTTAACTATGGTACTTGCGGTAAGGGAGATATCAAAATCGTTTGGTTCGAAGGCAGTACTTCACAACCTTCATTTTTCGGTACGTCGAGGTGAGGTGATTGGATTTCTCGGACTGAATGGCGCGGGAAAAACAACAACCATGCGACTGATCACCGGGTATCTCAAGACTCACTCCGGAACGATCTCGGTCTGCGGATTGGACCCGGTCTATCAGCGATCAGCGGTATCAAAGGTTGTCGGATATTTGCCTGAGAATAATCCACTGTACGGCGATATGACTACAAAAGAATACCTTGATTACATCGCTACAGTGAAAGGGCACAGGACATATGAAGGACTCGTTACCGCTGTTGGTGCGAGGGCTGTTCTGCAGAAAAAGCTTGAGTCTCTTTCCCGCGGATATCGCCAACGCGTTGGCCTGATCGCGGCGATGATGGGGGAACCTGATCTTCTTGTTCTCGATGAGCCCACCTCGGGACTGGATCCGATTGAGCAAGACAAAATTAGAGAAATTATCAAGAAGCATGCCAAAAAGAGCGCGGTTCTTTTTTCGACACACCTCCTTTCCGAGGCAGAGGATATCGCAACTCGATTGATCATTCTCCACAAGGGAACGATTGTATTTGATGGGAGAAAACCAAAAGGCAAAGGAGCGGTGGAAAAATTATTCAAGCGGTTAGTTTCATAATATGAAGACTATGTATCTCAAAGAGCTGAAGCATTATTTCTTCAATCCATTTGGATACATCGTCGTGGTGGTAGCGTCGTTGCTTGTGAATGCATTGTTTCTCCGAGACATCTACGCAGTTGGGCTTGTTTCGATGCGTCAGTATTTTCTGATCATGTACTGGGTCTTCGCGCTCCTGATTCCTGCATTATGTATGCGGAGCTTTGCAGAAGAGCGAAAGACCGGAACGATTGAATCGCTTCTTACGCTTCCGCTTTCTGAAAAGACCATTGCGTTTGCAAAGGCACTCGCAGTACTTACGGTGCTGGGTATCGTGATGGTTGCCGGTCTCGTTATTCCGGTATCGTTTGCGTTTCTGTCCGGGCTCTATCTCCCAGAAGTTGTCGTGGGGTATGTTGGGCTCACCGCAACCGCAATGCTCTTTATCTCGGTATCACTCTACATTTCTCTCAAAACCTCCAATCAGGTTATTGCCTTTTTCTTATCGGCTATTGCACTGTTCTGTGTATCTATATTTTCGGTCGACACCGTTGCGTCGTTTATCCCAAGATCCATCGCTACCGTTGTAGAATCACTCACTCCATACGCGCAACTCGAGCAGTTCGTGCGAGGAATTATCGACCTTCGAGCGATACTGTACTTCGCAAGTTTTATTGCAGTGAGTATGTATGCGGTTGTTAAGCAGTTGGAACACCGAGATTAAGATGAACAGACCAATTCCACAAAAAATTCTGACACTTTTACTGGTTGCGGTCTGTATCGTGTTCAATCTCGCGGCGCAGTCATTCCCAATTCGATTCGATGTATCAAACGGTAGGGCATACAGCGTCTCGGCTTCCTCACGTACCATTCTCCGAGAACTAAAAAAACCAGTTTCGATCACCTTTTTTGCATCACGAAATATTCCTTCAACATTGCAGTCGGTGCGGACAGAAATAGATACGTTCCTCACCGAGTATGCAGATCAGACCGGTAAAAAAAATATTACCTATCGACAGCTTGATCCGGAAGCAAATGCAACAACCCAAAAAGAGCTACAAAAATACACCATACCTCGACTCCAGTTTTCCCAACAAGATCAGGACGCCTTCTCGTTACAAAACGCCTATTTCGGCGTTGGAGTTGAGTATAACGGTAAGCATGCTTCACTGCCCCAGGTAACGGATGTCCGTGATCTCGAATATAATTTGACCGCAATTCTGTATACACTGGGCAAGACGTCGTTGCCGACTGTCGGTATCTATGGACTTGAGTCTGCATCGGGCCAGCTCCAGTCAATTATGGCCGCATCAAAACTTCAGTTCATGATTCGAGAAACAACAACGATCGACGATAGTTCGAAGGCACTTATGGTATTCGCCGACGGTTCCAAAGAATATTCTGATCAAGAGATTTCACAGCTTGAATCGTATGTACGAAATGGAGGATCGGTCATCTTCTTTGTTGACGGTGTGTCGGTGGACAGCGCCTTGAATGCGACCCCTGCGAAACATCATCTGTATACGTTATTGAAACGAATGGGCACCGTTGTTCATCAAGACCTGGTACTTTCCCAAGCAGCAGAACTCGTAACATTTGGTCAGGGTCAGAACTCGTTTCCAACGGTGCTCCAGTATCCATACTGGATCAAAACAAATGAGTTTGCAAAAGATACAAAACTTTCAAATATTTCAGTACTCGTTTTTCCTTGGACGTCGTCAGTGCAGCCGTCGGGGAAAGCGGTGACACTCGTATCAAGCGAATCTCGATCGTGGACACAGCAAAAAGACTTTACGATTACGCCCGACCAAGCGTCGCTCGCTCGTCCAAGTTCGCTCGCATCGGTTCCGCTCGTATCAGAGACGCAGTATGGCAAAGGACATGTAATGGTTATTCCTTCGACTAAGTTTGTTCAGGATATGTATCTTTCCCGAAGTAATGACAATCTTGAGCTTGTGCTCAACGCATTAAATGAGTATGTCTCTGATGGAGCCTTAACCGGGATTCGTCGCCGATCGGTAGAATACTATCCGCTTCCTCCATTAGACGTTGCGACAAAAAATCTCTTAAAGTATCTACAGATTGGTGTCGGTCCAGCACTGATTACCATCATTGGGATCATTGTTTTAATGCGACGTAATCAAGCACAGCGATAACCGCTTGAGGTTGGATCTCGAGAACAATATAATTGCTACATGCATGTTCGAACAAGAATACCTCCATCTCCCACCGGAGAGGATCTACACATCGGAAGTGTCTATACTGCACTGATCAACTACACCTTCGCGAAAAAACACGGCGGCGAATTCATTGTCCGCATAGAGGATACCGATCGAGCGCGATTAGTGAAGGGAGCGGAAGAACGATTTCTCCAGACATTGAAGGACTTCGGCCTCATGTATGACGAAGGGCCAGATGTTGAGGGGCCCGTTGGTCCATATCGTCAGTCTGAGCGACTCGATATTTACCAGAGATATGTAAAGGAGCTCGTCGAGCAAGGGAAGGCATACTACTGTGTCTGTACCAAAGACCGACTCGATAAGCTGAGAGATGCCCAACAGAAAAAGAAGGAAATTCCAAAGTACGACAAGCACTGTCTGGAGAAACAAGAGGAAGTAAAGAAAAAAGTTGAAAGCGGCGAGTTGCATGTGATTCGTCTCAATGTGGAACCGCATGTTGAGGTAGTGTTTACCGATCTTATTCGCGGTGAAATTACCATCAATACTGACAATCTCGACGACCAGGTCTTAATGAAGTCGGACGGATACCCCACGTACCATCTCGCGGTAGTGATTGACGACCATTTCATGAAGATATCACATATCATTCGGGGGGAAGAATGGATTTCCTCAACACCCAAGCACGTCCTGCTCTACGATGCATTTGGATGGGAGAAGCCGTTCTTCGCGCATCTTCCATTGCTTCGCAACCCAGATAAATCAAAACTGTCGAAACGAAAAAATCCAGTCTGGGCATCATGGTATCTCGCACAAGGTTTTCTGCCCGGCGCAATTCTCAACTACCTTTCACTGATGGGATGGTCACATCCCCAACAAAAAGAGATTTTCGATCTCGAAGAGTTTATGCATGTTTTCGATTTGAAGGATATGAAACCGGTTGGACCTGCATTCGATCCGATAAAACTAGAGTGGATGAACGGAATGTATATCCGACAGACAGAGAATGATGCGTTGGTGAAGTTGTTGATCCGGTATTATGACGTCTACAAAAAAAGGGATCTTCATGAAGAACTGGTTGTAAAGACGATCGCTCTTGTTAAGGAACGAATTAAAAAACTCTCAGATTATTATCCGCTTGCGGAATGTTTTTTTGAGCGACCACAGAAACACGAGCTTGACCTCAAAAAGCACAAGGATCTGGTGCAAAAAATGAACAGCTCATTGATGAAGATATCTGACTGGACTGCGGCGAATATTGGACAGGTATTGCAAGATCTTGCTCAACAGGAAGGGATGAAAAATAGCGAGTTCTTTATGATTGCGCGGGTTGCTGTCACCGGGAAAAAAATTTCTCCACCACTCAACGAGTCAATGGAGCTTTTAGGAAAAGATGAATGTCTGGCAAGACTAAAGGTGTAGGTTGTTGACCGAGGCTCGGTAGATACAGTATTCACAAGATTCATTTGGTGTCGGGGGTTGGGTATCGCTCAGTACTTCCTTCATTTCGTACAAAACTCCTTCAATCCATTGATCCTTGCCCTTATACGCAATGAGTTTCACATCAAACTCGAGTTTTCCATCGAATGCCTCACGATCCTTTCGTCCATTCACGTAGACAAAGTAACCGGTATCAGAGATATCAAATCCATTATGACGGAACAACCATTGATAGATCTCCATCTGCCTTCGATATTGGTTGTGCCATTTCGTATCTTCGAGTTGTACTTCACCTTGTTTGCTCGTTGCCTTGTAGTCAACGATATGTAACTTTTTTTCGGCATCTTCCCAGATATCATCGATGGCACCGAAGACCTCAAAGTTTGTCTGATGATGGAGATAGTTGATACCAGTGAAGTTTGCTCGCCAGGTATCGATCTGCGGGTGTGAAAATGGAATTGCATCGACTCCGTACTTTTCAAGCAATGGGTGTTTCGTTTTTTTTGCGCGATGAATATCAAACTCCTTTTTTAAGAGCGTATCGACTGCTGAGTTGAGGGTGAAGGGAGGTGTTGATGGTTGCGAAATGCCTTTTCGATGATCGAGCCATGAACAGAGCGGGCAGTTCATAAACTGATCGATCTTTGATCGGCTGATACGGTATGGACTCGGGGAGGCAGGATCAAAGAGAATCTTTGGTCGTTTCGCGTAGGAATATGCCATTCATGTATTGTAGCTTAATACATGAGCTCCTGCCAGTGCGGATCAACCTCGACGCGAAGATCGAGAAAGACTTTCTTGTTAATCGCAAGTTCGATCTCCTTGCGCGCCATGCTCCCCATCTCCTTAATCTTTCTTCCCTCAGCGCCGATGATCATTCGTTTATACCGGTCGTCAATGGTGAGAATTCGCGCTTTGATGTAGGTGATGCCATTATCCCGATCCGCAATTTCATCAACAATAGCTGTTACGGTATATGGTATTTCTTCGCCCATCTTCAAGAAAATTTTCTCCCTGATAAGTTCGGCTAAAAATGTTTTACTGTCGATATTAAGAAGTGGATTGGTGCCGGGTCCGAAGACGCCCCTATCGATGTTCTCCTCAGGAAGCAGTTCAAAAATTTTATCAAGAAGTGGTTTTACATGTTTGCGATCGATCGCTGAGATTTTATATACATGTTCAAATTCATCACGGAGGAACTCATACTGGGGGAGATATGTTTCTTCCTGAAGGTCTACCTTGTTGATAACGAGAATTTTCGGTTTATGTATACCGCGCACAATTCCTAATACCTTTGACTCTTCGTAGTCGCGACGACGAGTATGATCGACCATGTAGATCACCAGATCAGCCACCTGATCGACGGCATGCATCGTCTGCATGTTAATTTTTTTTGAGAGCGTATCTTTGACCTTATCAAAAATTCCAGGAGTATCTACAAACTCAATTTGGCCACGCTCATCTTGGTAGAGTGCATGAATAGGGAAACGGGTGGTCTGTGGCTTTGGTGAAGTGATTGCGACCTTCTGGCCAATTAAGTTATTTACAAAAGTTGACTTTCCAACATTCGGACGTCCAAGGAGGAGTACAATGCCTGATTTTTTTCTTTCATCTGCCATCACTGCAAGTATATCACATTATAGCTTGCTATATCAGCCTGAACAGCATCGAAATGTATTATGAACGATGAATTCTACTCGTTCGGAGTGCATTGAAGATGACGAGGATATCGATACCTTCCTGCATAAATGCACCAATGATGGGTGCGATGTAGCCGAATGATGCAAATAACATACCCACTACGCTCAATCCGATCCCAACAATGATACTTTGGAGTGCAATCTGGATCGTCTGCTTACTAATTGAATGAACATCGGAGACGCTCGTGAAGTCTCCTCCCAAAAAAACAATGTCTGCCGCCTCTGAAGCAGCGGTATGTTCATCGCTACTAAATACCATTCCTACATCCGCAGATGCGAGCGCCGGAGCATCGTTGATGCCGTCTCCGATCATCGCTACTGTTTTTTTCTGGGCATGAAGATCGGCGATGCCGTTTTGCTTATCCTCCGGCGTGCACTCTGCCTTCACCGAAATATGGGAGCCAAGCAGGGCGACAATCTCATCCGCTGCTTTTTGTTTATCTCCGGTATAGATCGCAATGTCGAGCCCTTGCTTGTGTAGATTGTCGACGATGCGTTTACTATTTTCTTTCAGTTGATCCTGAAAGTGGAAGTGAGCCAATTTCTTTTTCCCTACGGTGAGTTCAATCTTCATCCCATCCGCATCCTTCGCGCGAGCGAGAAGATAGGTTTTTTTATCTACGGTACCGACAATACCTTTCCCAATCTTCTCCTCAATTCCTGACGCGATGAGCGCTGGTGCTTTTTCATCTACTGCTTTCTTCACCACCGCCTTTGCCAATGGATGCAGTGAGTTGTGCTCGATTGCAGCAGCGATGCCAAGGATGGTTTTCTCTGTGAAGGATCGATCGAAGATTTCGATCTTCGTTACAACTGGTTTGCCAAGCGTGATGGTACCCGTTTTATCAAAGATAAATGCTTGAACGCGTGAAAGGACCTCGATACTCGCAAGGCGCTTAATGATAATTCGCTTTCGCGCAGCAGTATTCATCCCACCCATCAGCGCAATCGGAGTCGCGAGAATGAGCGGACAGGGAGTAGCGATAACCAGCACCGCAAGCACGCGATTGATATCTCCCGAAACAATATATGCGACAGACGCGATCGTAAAGGTGATGAGCGTAAACACAGTGCTGTACTTGTTCGCAAGACGAATAATCGGAGATTTTTCATCTTGAGCCTTCGCAACCATATCGATGATTTTGCGATAGGTCGAGTCTTTTTCTGCTCGTGTAACAACAACGGTAATAGCGCCGCCAACATTGAGAGTTCCGCTCCGGAGGAGATCTCCTTTCTTTTTTTCCATCATGTACGGCTCGCCAGTAAGACTCGACTCATCGGTGAGGCCCGCATCAGAAAGCAAGGTTCCATCAAGCGGAATGACTTCACCTTTTCGCACTAAGATTTTCATCCCCACCTCAACCTTTTCAATCTGTATTTCTTCCTTCGTATCCTCAATAAGCACAACGTGCGGGATACGGTCGACAAGTGCAGTAAGGGAGCTTTTTGCTTTTGTCATCGCGTACTCTTCGAGTTTATTTCCACCCGAAAGCATGAGGACAATCACCGATGCAACGAGATAGTTTTGTGTTCCCACACCAACGGAAATTGCTAGTAGTGCGATATAGTCGAGTGCAAACTGTTTGCGCCATAATGACTGGAATGTCTCAATGATCAGTTGATAGCTTCCGATCAGGATAACTGTGATGAGAATGATGGTAGAGAGTGTGGTGGACTGGACGGCGTGCTGGGTAATCAGTGACGCTATAATACCCAAGAGCACCGTGAGCGGTACGGCGAATGTAGTAATAAGTTCCTTCAGCCTGCTCTCTCGGACGCTGTGCTTCATAGGGTGCGGTATACCTAAGTGTAGCACGATCCAGCTTATTGGCCGAGGAAACGTGCGGTGTTCACATTCCGAAGCGTCATCTGTGAATAGAGTTTCGACCCAACGAGTTTATTGAGATGAGTTTTGTGAATATCCTTCCGATTGGCTCGCCAGAATACTGCACCGGGAACATACCGAATCTCGACAAACTCTTTCTTGATCGGGAGCTTATCAACAATCTCAGACGAATCGATCTCCGGAAAGAGATAGGCAATATCAGTTCTCCATTCTGCATCATTCGTCCAGTCTGCGGGAATCGCCTTCGCAATCACCTGCATCTGACGGTGTGGTTTGATCAGTGTTTCGATGGAGAAACCAAATACCCTCTCGAGAGTCTTCTGCAACTGGTCAAGTGGTAACGGCGTAGTACGTTCAAAGATAAGATTTCCCGAGTTGAGGTATGTGCTTACGTTTATGCAGTTGAGAGACTCAAACAGTTCTCGGAGTTTCTTCATCTCAACTTTTCGATTACCCCCAACATTGATTCCTCGAAATAACGCGACGTACTTCATAACTCATGATTATAACAATACATCAATCGAAGCGTGTAGATGTGCTAACATAACCATATATGAAACATTCACTCAACGGAAACTGCGAAAGTTGTCTCATGCCCCTTTCAAAAGATCCAAAGGGCGCAAATCGTGAGAGTCAAAAATATTGTTCATACTGTTTTACCAAAGGTAAGTTATGTTACCCGGGAAAAGATCTGAAGGAATTCAAAAAAGCCATGATTGACGCAATCGTCGCTCGTGGAGAGAGTAGAGTAAAGGCGCATATCTTTGCGTTTATGGCAGGGTTTGCTCCCCGGTGGAAGAAAAAATAACTCCATTGATTCATCAGCTATTTTGACTCCGATTTCGTACAATGCAGCTATGCATGATGTACGTATAGAAGAGTCATGGAAGCATGTCCTCAGCAGTGAGTTTGTGAAGCCATACTGGAAGTCGTTGACCGCTACCGTTCGAGAACAGTATCTTGCAAAGACAGTATATCCTCCTGCAAAAAATATTTTTCGTGCGTTTGATCTCTGTCCGTTTGAGAAAACGAAGGTCGTAGTTCTTGGGCAGGATCCATATCACGGACCACACCAGGCAAACGGTCTTTGCTTTGCGGTCAATGATGGGATCGATCTTCCGCCATCACTAAAAAATATCTATAAAGAGATTGAAAAAGATCTTGGAATTAAACCACTCGAGTCGGGAGATCTATCGCGGTGGGCTCGCCAAGGAGTTCTCTTACTTAATAGTGTCCTGACCGTACTTGCCAATACACCAACATCGCATAAAGGCATAGGGTGGGAAGCGTTTACCGATCACGTGATTCAGTCACTGAACGATCGAAAGAAGAATGTTGTATATCTGTTATGGGGAAAATACGCACAGTCCAAGGGAGAGGTGATTAATCGATCCGCGAATCTCGTACTTGAGTCGGGTCATCCATCACCCTTTTCGGCACATCTGTTTTTTGGGAATCACCACTTCAGTCGATGTAATGAGTATCTCCTGAAGCACGGACAAACGCCGATCGACTGGCGATAAGATTATAGTAAGACTTTATCGAGTGGTGCTTCGACCCGTTCCTCCTCGAAGAATCTGGTATCAAAGTAGTAGAGATGTTCCGGAGTCACTTTAACGAAGATCCACGTAGGATTATTAATGTATTGCTGTACATCTTCACCAGTACCTGCTCGGTCGAAATAAATTGTATGTGCGTCTTCGATTTCCTTTGGATCGGTAAGTATATTAGCTGATCCTTCCAGGTAGGCTCCAACAACATGATCCGTCTGATTCGTTTTGTATACCGCTATTGATATCCGAGTATTTTTTTTCAAGTTCTGCATGTGTCGTGAGGGCATTTGTGAAATGAAATACAGATTTGCGTGGGTATCGTATGCGAAGAAGACAGGATTAACCCATACTCCCGTAGGGTCGACGGTCCCCATGGAGCAGAAGGTCGTTGAATCAAAACACTCCTTAATATATTTACTCCACTCGAACGCACCTTTGTCCATAGAAGTATTGTATCAGCCGAGCCTGTCTTTTTGGCGAGCCTGTTTCAGCACTGCGCGTGCAACTGTTTCAGCAAGACCGGGTGTGAAGGGTCCCGGAATAATCGACTGCGCGGTTGGTTTTTTGATCATTCGCGCGATTGCATCGGAGGCCGCTTGTTTCATCTGTGGAGTAATCGTCCTCAGTCGACCTTTGATCACAGCGCGAAATATTCCTGGAAAGGCGAGCGCGTTGTTAATTTGATTTGGAAGATCACTCCGACCGGTTGCGACAACCGCCGCTCCTGCCGCTTTAGCATCGTCCGGCATAATTTCTGGAACTGGATTTGCCATCGCGAACACAATTGCCTTCGGCGCCATCAGTCGAATCATCTGGGGCTTAATGCTGTTTGGTCCCGATACTCCGATGATTACATCCGCTCCTTTGATAACATCTGAAAGTGATCCAGATCTCCGCTGAATATTTGAAAGGCTTGCAACCGCTTGTTTGTAGACGTTGAGGTCTTCCCGGCCGGGGAGAATTGCCCCGGTCGTATCAACAACAATAACATCCTTGACTCGCGCACCACCGGGAATAATTTCACACCGATCACTTCGACACTGTAGCCCCAGAAGCATCTTAGCGGTTGCAAGTCCCGCTGCACCAGCTCCAACGATAACAACGGTGAGATCTTCGTATTTTTTCCCCACAACTTTTGCGGCGTTCTTAAGTGCGGCAGTTACAACGATCGCGGTTCCATGCTGATCATCATGAAAAACAGGAATGCCGATGTCCTGCAGCGATTCTTCAATCTGAAAACAACGAGGCGCACTAATATCTTCAAGATTGATGCCCGCGAAGGTCGGCGCTATCTGCGTGACAAACTTAATAATCTCAGACGATTCTTGCGTATTGATAACGAGTGGAACAGAATCAACACCTGCAAACTCACGAAGCAAGAGCGACTTTCCCTCCATCACCGGGAGCGCTGCCTCTGGTCCAATATTCCCGAGTCCGAGGACGGCAGAGCCATCGGACACAACTGCGATGGTGCGACCTCGCATCGTATAGTCAAATGAGCGTTTTGCATTCTGAGCAACGAGTTTACTGACTGCACCAACACCGGGAGTGTACACAAGCGAGAGGTCGTGTTTGTTCTTGATCGGTTGCACCGAGGCCGTGATGAGTTTTCCTTGATGTTTTTTATGAAAGCGAAGAGCCGCGGCATCAATTGGGGTATTTTTCATGCGGTCATCTTAAGAGATTTATGTGCAAAAAGCAATTCTGAAACATCGGTATATGAGTGAGGAATCGGCGAGCTGTTAGGTATAAAACTATGCTACAATGAGTCTGTGCATAATTCATATTATGCAAGTGGATTTTTGTTTCATTCTCCCTCACAACAAATTCTCTTGCTGCAACCAACTCATGAAGAAGATGCAGCCTGGGGAATTATTAATGTATCTCATGGATCAACCGACGATCCGCTGAAAACATTCGCTTCTTATACTTCGCGGCTCCTTAAAACACCCCGAATAGACGCACAACCGGTCTACAGCTATGTCGATAAGAAATCCCAGAGTCAGCACTCGATATTTTTCGCCGATGTTGCAACACGCCAGAACTACCCCGAAACGACCACCTTCCGATATCAATGGTTCGAGTTGAAAGATCTTCGCAAACTTCGCATGAACGATTCAATTCGGCACGACATCGTCGTTGGAACTCGCGTGATTGCTGCGGGAATAAGAAAAGAAGAAGACAAAAAACTGAAGCGACGACCGAGGTAGTATTATTCTACGAAGGTAAGTGCATACCCACGTTTTCCTGCTCTCCCGGTTCGACCGATGCGATGAACATAGTCTTCATACGAGGTTGGAGTGTCGTAGTTGATAACGTGAGTAATATCATTGATGTCAAGACCGCGCGATGCAACGTCGGTCGCGATCAAGACCTGCAGTTCCTCGGTTTTGAATTGATCGACCGCTCTCTGTCGTTGGTTCTGAGATTTATTTCCATGAATAGCAGCTGCCTTAAACCCACGTTGCACTAATTCGCGTGAGAGTCGTTCCATTCCCCATTTCGTTCTTCCAAATACTAGCACCTTGCTAAAGTCCGGTCTATGGAGCAGTTCAATGAGTACCTCAAGTTTCGGTTTGTTCTGTGGAATCCGAATAATATCTTGTTCAATATTCTCGGATGTTTCCTGCTGTTTGACCGATACCGTTACCGGACTGGAGACAAAGGATGTGAGAATCTGTTGTGTTTTGCCATCGACCGTTGCCGAAAAGAATAATGACTGACGCGTCTTTGGAAGAAGCGAGATGATAAAGGTAATGTCGTGAATGAATCCCATATCAACCATTCGATCTGCCTCATCAAGAACGATTGAGTGAAATGTTCGAATATCGATCGCGCGTCGTTCGATAAGGTCTTTCAGACGACCAGGAGTCGCAATAACAACCTGTGGTCTTCGCTGGAGTGCATACATCTGTTGCTTAATATTGAGTCCTCCAACCAACGTGACTGCATGCATTCTAAGATTGTGAGCGAGCGATATAAACTCATCTTCGATTTGTGTGGCAAGCTCACGTGTGGGGACAACAATAAGAATTCCTCGACCATTACTTTTTACCAATTTATCAATAAATGGAATGAGAAAGGCCGCTGTTTTTCCGGTGCCGGTATTCGCAATGCCGATGACATCCTTACCCTCCATGATATGTGGAATTGTTTTCGCCTGAATCTCGGTCGGCATGGTGTATCCGCGAGTTGCAATATTCTGCTTAAGTGTCTCGTGGATCGGAAGTTCATTAAATGTAAAGGGAGCAATATATGCCTCCTGGGGCTGTACCGGCTGTGCCTTTCGAACAAACAGGTTTGGGTCGAGCGCCTTCTCAACTCTCCGAGAGCCCATTCTGTGACGAGGACCAAATCCACGATGCGGTCTTCCGCCGAAACGGGAGGGGCGTGATCGCTGGTGTGTGCGTTGGTTATACATATTGGGATTCCTTTCTAAAAACCTCTGCTCGAGAATGAAATACTGTAGGGTAGAGAAGATACGGAAGAAATAATATCGGGGTATCTTATATCTATTGAAACACTACGTCAAAATCTAAGCAGATGTCTTTTGAAAGAATCTGCGATATGTATAGTATATCACACTTGATCAAAAAATATCAACAATCGTAGGTGCGGGGGTGAATAGGTGTCCGCCAATCGCCGTGGTGAATCAGTGCCCAAGTTCCCGAAGAATACTGTGTAGATCAAGTGGCTTCGTTACCATCTCCACCATTCCATCGTTCCCAACCTTCCATTCCGAACGAGGACGATCAACGTAGAGCTCAACACCATTTCCATCAGGATCTTGCAAATAGATAGCCTCGCTCACGCCATGGTCTGCAGACCCATCAAGCGGGTAGTTTGCTTTGATGAGTTTTTGTAAGACCTTCGCTAACGCTGATCGCGAAGGATATAAAAAAGCTACGTGATACATTCCCGTATGTCCTCGTGGTGCAGGTCGTGCTCCTTTTCCAGCCCAGGTGTTAAGCCCGATGTGATGGTGATACCCACCCGCAGAGAGAAATACCGCCGAATCTCCGTACCGAGCTGAGATCTCAAAGCCGAGAAGATCGCGATAGAATGCAACAGAGCGTTCGAGGTCCGCTACGGTGAGATGAATATGTCCGACCTGTGGGTGTGAATTGTTCATATCGAGTTCGCGTGTCATTATCG
>CAZHVF010000013.1:0-17680 GCA_964535635.1 uncultured Gammaproteobacteria bacterium
TCTTATCCAGTTGGGATACTCCGACGCTACGCTCTCACTTTCTGAACTTTCACATCTGTTTACCGAGACAACCGGGCAAAAACTCCCGATAAATACGATATAATGTAGATCATGGAAGCGCTCGTAGCACTATGTAAACGAAGAGGTATTATTTTCCCTGGGTCAGAAATCTACGGAGGCCTTGCAGGCACCTGGGACTGGGGTCCAGTCGGAACACTTCTCAAAAAAAACTACAAAGATCTCTGGTGGAAGCAGCTTGTCCAGCTTCGTGACGATGTTGTCGGAATTGATGCCGCCATCATGATGAATCCAAAAGCATGGGAAGCATCCGGTCACACCGAAGCATTCACGGATCCACTTGTCGAATGTAAAATTTGTCACCTTCGCTTCCGCGAAGATAAAACGGAAGAAATCAAGGAACATGAACAGTCGCACAAAGGAAAGGAAGTGATGTGGACAGAGCCACAGAAATTTAACCTTTTGGTAAAGGCGTATCTTGGGATTATTGAAGGAAAACAGTCCGAGATCTATCTCAGAGGAGAGATAACCAATGGCGTGCACGTGAACTTCAAAAATGTCATCGATACTACCCGTGTCAAAATTCCGTTCGGAATTGCGCAGATTGGAAAAGCGTTTCGGAACGAGATTACTCCAGGTAACTTCATATTTAGATGTCGCGAATTTGAGCAGCTTGAACTCCAGTTCTATATCGCGCCTGATGAGGCGGAAGGAAACAAGTGGTTTGAGTACTGGAAAGAAGATCGGATGAACTGGTTTCTCTCACTCGGGATGAACAAAGAACATCTCCGATTCCGCGATCATGAAGAAACTGAGCGCGCTCACTATGCGCGACGAGCGACCGATATTGAATACAACACGCCGTGGGGCTGGCAAGAAATGATGGGAATTCACCATCGAGGCGACTGGGATCTCGCACGACATCAACAGTTCAGCAAAAAAGACCTTCAGTACCGTGACACCGAGACGAATCGTGTCTATACACCATGGGACATCGAAACATCCTCTGGACTTGAGCGGCCGCTCCTATTCATCCTACTCGACGCGTACCGAAAGGATGAGAAGCGTGAGTGGCTCCAACTTCACCCATCGCTTGCACCGTACCGTGCGGCAGTCTTCCCCCTGGTAGCAAACAAGCCGGAACTTGTTGCGAAAGCAAAGGAAATTTATCATAATCTAAGAGAGCATGCGATGATTTCATGGGACGATCGTGGCAACATAGGGAAGCGGTATGCAGCGCAAGATGAAATTGGAACGCCATACTGTATCACCGTTGATTACACGACGCTCGAGGATGGCACCGTTACGGTTCGTCATCGAGACAGCATGAAGCAGGATCGGGTTGCGGCCAGTACATTACGTGAATTCATATTATCAATTTGATTACATTATGAACTCTCAAAAGAAAATGATTGTGGGTGTGGTAGCTGTTCTCGTTCTTGGAATTGGCGGTTGGCTTATCTCGAACGCGAACAATGCAAAGAAATCACAGACCGAGTCTGTGTTACAAAATGAGCCGACCATTGCACCGGTTGATTCATCCGTTGTCGTAAAACTTGTTCAGTCAACAAAAAAAGGTGAAGTGGAGGTAAATGTGTCCAATGCGCCAGAAGGAACAAAAAAAGCAGAGATGGAGCTTACCTATAACCGTGAAAAGCGTCCAGAGGACGAAACAGACAGCGACGTCATTCCAGATGGTGTGCTTGCTGGCTGCGACTTTAAAAATGGCCAGCGATCGTGCCAGAAAACAGGAATCACGCTCGGCACCTGTTCATCAGGAGTCTGTCGATATCACTCGGTGGTCGGCTCCATTAAGCTCTCGGTTGTATTTAGCGGGAGTTATGGAGAACGAATCTTTGAAAAGGAGTTCACGTTATAACACGAACAACACGTTATCAATCGTGTCACTGTAAGGGAGGAGGTGTTTTTCTATGCCAATCATAAAATCAGCAATCAAAAAAATGCGACAAGATCGCTCAAGAACTCAGTCAAATAGAGCTACAGAAGCTGCATATCTCACCATGCTTCGAAAAGCAAAAAAAGGGACTGAAAAAAATGTAACGAAGGTACATTCCGCAATTGATAAAGCTGCAAAAAAGGGTGTTATTCATGCCAACAAAGCCGCTCGTCTCAAATCGCAGGTAGCAAAGTTACTAAAACCAAAGTCTAAGTCGGCGAAATGACATACAGGATCAACTTACTCACGAAGCAGGAATTAAGTTTCCTCGATAAGACGCTGTATTTTTTTCTCAACTATCTCAGATACATTCTTGTATTGACGCAGATTGTTGTAATCGGCGTGTTATTTTATCGCTTTCGTATTGATCAGAATATTATCGATCTGAAGGATTCACTACAACAAAAGAAAGAGATTGTTGAAGCGGTCCAACCACTCCTCAAGGAGGCAGAGAAGGTAAACGATCAGACCATTGCAATTCGGAAAATTGTCAACGAACAGTCAGTGCAGTCCACCGCGGTCCAGTACCTCCTCTCCACATTTCCACAAGCGGCGACACTGGAGAAGTTGGTGATCACTGAGAACTCCTTCAATCTTGAAGGCACAACAATCGATTCACGCGAGCTCCAGTTGTTCTATGCACGACTCAAACAAGAACAGAGATTTAAGACCATCGACCTCGCCAACATTAAACGAGGTGCATCAGGATATAGCTTCACCATGACATTACAAGACTTTACGAGCGGTAAAACAATATGAAAAACACCAACCCCGATCTCCCGTCACTGAGACACCTCATCTCCGCCTTGAAGGAGCCGAAGCGAAAGGACTATACCTTCGCTACGCTTTTCTTCATCGTCTTTTCATTTTTTATCTTCTTCGCCATCAAGCCTTCTCTAACAACGGCTCTCTCACTCAACAGCAAAGAGCTCGAACTCAAAAACGTTGATGCGCAGTATGAAGAACTTATCGGACAGATCGTGCAGATCCAGAGTGCACTCGAGTCGGTTCGCGATCGACTCCACCTCGTGGATGAAGCACTTCCGCCACAACCACTGGTGACGCTCCTGATGCAGGATATCCAACAGGCAGCAGATCGTAACAATGTGGTGATCTCTAAGGTCAATATCAATAAGATCAATCTCGTTGAGCCCGAAAAAAACACATTCCGATCCATGGCGGTGAGCATGGAGCTCAACTCGACCTTCAATGATTACATCTCATTTCAAAAAGAAATAACCGAACAACGAAGACTCAAGTATATGCGAACCGTCGAAATTGACAACGATCAACTCGGTGCCTCGACAAGTGCAACATTACGAATTAAAACCGAAATTGAAGGCTACTATTTATAAGTATGAATCGAAAAGAAATCTTATATCTCTCGGTCTGCATCTTCTTGACGGTTGTGGTATGGCTTGTTGCTGACCTCATCTTTTCTTCGAACAAGCAAGTTCGTGAAGAAGCAATCGCAAACCCTGTTTTGTTACAATACAAACTTGATCCAAACATTATTACAATAGTTGAACAAAAAAACGGACGATGATTTACAGCGATCTTTACCAGAGAAAGCAGATTCGTATTCCGTCGATTTTCGCGGTTCTCGTGATCGGTGTACTTTCGTTCTTCATGACGCAGTTTTTTCTCACTCCTTCCAGATCTACGAATGCAACAAAACGAAATATTCTCAGCATGAAGATTGCCAACGTTGGCTCGAGGAGAGCAACAATTCTTTGGAGAACAACAAATAAGGAGGCCGGAATGGTGCTCTGGGGCACAGGTCGAGCGAAACTCGACCATATAACGCTCGATGAGCGAGACAGTGCGCAGAGTCGAGCAGAGTACTTCAATCACAGTGTTCAATTAGCCGAACTCGCTCCGAATACGAAGTATTACTTCAGCCTCTCAAACACAAAAGAGCTTCTTGAAACTGCCGGAACGACAACATTTTCTTTGAGTACCACTCCCACTGACAGTCGGATAAACTCCTTGAAACCGGTCTATGGGACCGTCACATCCGTCGGAGGCGTTATGGAAAAGAACGTTCTTGTTCTATTTGAGTATCCGGGCGCATATCCACTTGCCACGCTCTCAAAACCTTCCGGTGAATGGCTCATTCCGCTGAACGGCCTCACCCGAACAAAGGGCACGTCGCTCATCGCGCCCTCGCTCTCCGACCTTGTCACCGTTACATTCTATGATGAACTTGGGAATACGAGCACCGTTCGATCTCCGATCGAGCTTCTCTCTCCGGTAAATCTGCCGGTTCGCATGGGTAAAGAGTATCGATTGCCAGAGGAGTCTCAGGTGTTAGGAACAAGCTCAGCCCAACTTGTGATCGCGCAGTCAACGCCAAGCCCCACGCAGGATGCACCGGGAAGTTTGAGTATTCTGTATCCAACACAGAATGCTGTCCTAAGTGTGGGAAGCCCGCTTATAAAAGGGAAGGCAACGCCACATGCCATTGTTTCTCTGTCGGTGAGAAGTCTGAAATCTGCATCGGTCGTCATAAATCGAACCTCAAGTGCCGATCGAGATGGTGTATGGAAACTTTCACTTTCACAACTACTCCCTGCAGGGGACTACTCGCTCACCGCAAAGATTGATGGAAACTACACCTCGATCACTCGTCTGTTCAGCGTGGCAAAGAGTGGTGAACGCGTCCTTGGCGAAGCTACCGGAAGTGCTACACTCACCACAACGCCAACCTCCTCTCCTACCCCGACTCCGAGCGATGAACCACAGCCCACATTACCAAAGACCGGAACAACCAACGACTACTTGATATACTCAAGTGCTGCATTTATTATCATGGGACTCGGTCTCTTCTTCCTGTTCTAAGATCTAGATACCCCTGCCCAGATCGTATATACTGTTTCTATGGATGTGATCGGCTTCATTAGTGCCTTGAACAAGGTTGCGTTGTTTTTTTTCACCGTGACACTCGGGTTCGTGATCTATGAGTTTGTGATGTTTTTGAAAGATCGTCAAAACAAAGAGATGCGACCGACGGTTCCCGCTTTTGATCCAAACATGCCACTCCCTCAAGCAACGCCGATTCATACGACAACACAGGCACCACAGGCATTCATGAAATCAAACTCACACCGGGTGCTTCAACTGGTGGTAGCGCTCATTATCTTCACGATCGTTACGGTTGTCATGATTGTGTTTCGACCAGGTCCATCCGAGCAAGCATCGCCCACACCACAGGTCACTCAGACAATTCGCCCAACGAAGCAGGTAAGCTCAACACAACAGGAATCAACCGCTGAGGAACCACAGAACGCTTCCGAAGCCGCTTCACTTTCAACTTCGCCTGAGGCATCCCCAACCGCAGTATTTTCCGCAGAGGTAATAGCAACCGAGACACCTACACCTACGACAGAGATTGTTGTCATAGCAGAAACAACCGCGACCCCATCTGCGACTACTGTAGCTACATCGACCGAGTTACCCACCGCCGGAATACGATTCCCGTACGAAATGGTCGGCATCGTTGCCCTTTCGATCGTGGCGGTAGCGTTTCTGTTCTGAGGAAACTACATCTTGAGGAACTGACGCACATATGAGTGAAGCGCTGAGTAAGATCGATCTTCTGGTACGAGGACATACTTCCCTTCATAGTCTGCATAGTCTGGAACGATAAAGAGTTGTTCCGGTAGTGCCGTGGTCGCCTGTTTGAAATTCCGTTTGAGAGCAACGTTGCGTAGTAAAAAAGCAGCTTGTTGATTGCTCATGTCCCTCACAATCAACTTATCGATACTTCCGTAGAGTGCCTCGATCTTGTCAAGCTGGAGGGATAGAACAATTTTACTGACCTTGTCCTTCATTGCTTCGAGTACCAGTTGCTGGCGTTTACTTCTTCCAAAATCACTTCCTTCAACTCCACTTGCATGGCGAGAGCGAACGAACTCAAGCGCCGTTTTTCCATCCATCTTCGTTGTTCCTTTCGAGAACGCGATCGTCTTATACCGACATCGGTACTCCGGATCACCACCACATTCATCATTCTCCTTACCCTCGATGGGAAATTCACGATCAACAAACGACCGCTCAACCGTTACCTCAACCCCACCAATAGTATCAATGAGATCGATGAATTGATGAAAGTTGATGACCGCAACATACTGTATTGGTAGACCAATAATAGACCCGACTTCTGCCTTTGCGAGACGTAGTCCGCCACCTACTTCCTTCGCTTCTCCATATGCATATGCGGAGTTTATTTTATCTCGTAAGGTACCGCTCCATACATCTCGAGGAACACCGATCGAACGAACGGTGTTCGTTGCGGTGTCGTAGTTCATTACTGTGATCGAGTCTGAAAGTGATGGCCCATCATGGTTTCCTCCAGGAATACCGAGCACAAGAACATTCACTCGTCCGTCGATCATCTTCAGATCTCCAAAGCCGAAAAGTGAGCGGATTGGAGACACATGGAGAACGCGTTGCGCGAAGCGATAGTAGGGTGAAATAATCAATCCGATCACGAACAACATTCCCAAAAGGATCGCCCCAACTGAGTATCTCTTTTTTCGTAGATGTCTCATAACTTCGAAACAATGGCGAGAAACTGTCGCGGATCGATTGATGCTGTGCCAACCACCATACCATCGACATCAGATGACCGAATGAACAGATCGCAGTTATTCTCATCTACGCTCGCGCCGTAAAGATACGATCCATGGAAATCAGCTAAAGCGCTCCTGAGCTTGAGTACGGCGTCTAAGTTCGCGGTTGTGCCCGTTCCGATCAGATTCGGTGGTTCGTATAGAACGATCCCTTGATACCCAGAAATATACTCTTCAACCTTCCCGATACAAAGAATTGGCGTGATTCCCGCTCCACTGAGATGGCGAACTTGCTGGGAGATCTGTTCAGGTGTTTCTCCTCTCATCCTTCGTTCACTGTGACCCACGAGACAGAGCGACACGATACCGTGCAGAGCGGCAGCTGGTACTTCTCCGGTGAAACTCCCCTTCGCATCGGAAGAAACCGCTTGAGCAACAACACAGCACCCTTCGAGACCATTGAGTCTTTCGGATACAAAGGTGAGATGAGGAAATGATGGCGCGATACCGACGGTCCAGCCTTCACGGGGTACGTAATTACTACTGAACACACTCATCCATTCCTGAATCTCGGACAGACTGTGATGAGCTTTCAGATTTGCAATCAGATACTTCATAGCATGCTTCCAAACAGAGTTAGAACGGCACCGAATCTAGTATCATTATAGATCATGCAACTCAACAAAGAACAACAAGAAGCGGTACGAAATGTCGTCGGGCCTTCGGTGATTCTCGCGGGAGCAGGCTCAGGAAAAACTCGGGTACTTATCCAGAAAGTACTATACATGATCGAACACGCTGGTGTTTCACCCCGGCAGATTCTCATGATCACCTTTACGAACAAGGCGGCGCTTGAGATGAAAAAAAGGATGGGTGAAGTAAAACTAGGATTTGTTGGAACATTTCACGCGTTTTGTGCCCGTATGTTACGCATCGAAGGGGATCGACTTGGTCTCTCTCCTGATTTTGTTATATATGACGAGGCGGACCAACTTCAACTCATCAAATCAATCATCAAAAAGATGCACACACAGTTTAGTCCGGGCTACTTCTTGAACAGAATCTCAACGGCAAAAAATGAGTTGATACCGCCCGAATCCTATCGATCGATATTTTCTGATTACTCAGCCGAGGTCGTTGCCGATGTCTATGAACAGTATCAGAAGAAGCTCCGGAGTAATACCGCCGTCGACTTTGATGATTTGTTAGTTCTGGCTCACCAGCTCCTCAAACAGTCGGAAGAAGTGCGAGGAAAATATCAGCGAACATTCACACATATTCTCATCGATGAGTTTCAGGATACGAATACTGCTCAGTATCAAATCGCCTCACTTCTGGCTGGTACTGCGCAGAATATTACCGTTGTAGGTGACTTTTCTCAGAGTATCTATTCCTGGCGTGGTGCAGACATCAGAAACCTAGAAAAGTTTAAAAAAGATTTCGAGAACTGTAAGGAATTTTATCTGGAGCAAAACTATCGATCAACACAACAAATTCTCGATTATGCATACTCAGTCATATCTCAAAATACAACGCATCCTATCTTACAACTCCGTGCTACCTCAAAGTCTGGAGAGGAAGTCATTGTGTATGAGGCATTCGATGAACAAGATGAGTCATTCTTTGTGATAGATGAAATTAAGCGCAGTATGAGGATGGATCCTGAAGCAACGCTCGGAGTCCTCTATCGTACGAATGCACAGTCACGGATCATCGAGGAGACATTTCTCCACGAAGCAGTTCCGTATGTCCTGATCGGTGGAACCCGGTTTTATGAACGAAAAGAAGTCAAAGACGTTCTTGCCTATCTCCGCTGCCTCGTAAACCCAAATGACGAACTCTCGGTCGAACGAGCACAAAAAATTGGGAAGACTCGATACAAGAAACTGCAATCGGTCTATCTTGAAATGAAAGATCGTGTGAAAGATATTCCCACCGCGGAGCTCATGGAACAGGTTTTCCAGGCCACTGGATATCTCGATCTCTACAATGTGAATGATCCAGAAGACTACAGTCGTCTTGAGAACATAAAAGAGCTCAAGTCGGTAGCACTTCGATTTCCCCTTGTGGTAGAGTTTCTCGAACAGGTTGCGCTGGTTGAGTCAGAATATTCTGAACAAGAGAAACAGAAGCATTCTGACAAGACAGCCAAACCCGGCGTAAATCTGATGACGCTTCATCAAGCAAAAGGGCTTGAGTTCGACTACGTCTGGATTGTGGGTCTTGAGGAGGGACTCCTTCCGCACGCTCGATCAATCGATGATCTTTTTCAGCTCGAAGAAGAACGGCGTCTCTTTTATGTAGGAATAACGCGTGCTCGAAAAAAACTGTACATTACCCACGCTCGACGACGATTTATCTTTGGTCGACGAGGTGAAACAATGAAGTCGCGTTTCCTTGGCGGTGAGACCGTTGAGCGAATCGAAGACCCCTCCTGGGAGTAGTTCTTCTTGACCGGGAGAAATCAAGTACTATAATGGTGAACATACTATGACCGAAGCAAAACAAAAACTATCTCCTGAAGGCATGTCTCCCGCACAGGAAAAACTTGCAGGAATGTTTTATGACAGAAAAACAGTTGCTCCAGTGAACCGTAGAAGAACGCTCCCGAATGGCGGCTTCGAGTTTTACAAGGTCGATCGAGAGATGAGTATTATTGATTTTCCGGTAACCGATGAAGAGTTTGCAATAAAGAAACATGATACCGACCCAGGAGCGCCACTCTCGCCAATTTACATCAATATCCGAAACCTTCCAGAAGATGTCCTCGAACAGTATGGTGTAGTTACGTCCGAGATCATGACGACAGATAAGCCTGATTACTGCGCCGGTATCCCAAATGCTGGTATCCCGCTCGCCAAAGCCTACTCCAATCACTCTGGTATTCCGGTAGTTGAAATCTTTCAGAAAGAAGAAGCAAATGATGGCTCCGGCAAGAGGAGAATCGTTGCGGGTGAACAAGACTTTACCGGCCGAAAATTACGCATGGTTGACGATCTTGCCACAGGAGGAGATACGAAGTTAGAGGCTGCAAAAGCGGCGGAAGCGATGGGGTTTGAGGTTACTGACATCGTAGTCTTAGTCGACCGACTCCAAGGTGCAAAAGAGCAACTTGCCGAAGCAGGATACACCCTCAGAGCTGCATTCACCATCAAACAGCTTCTTGACTTTGGTCTCAGAACCGGCAGACTAACCACTGATCGGTATGAGCACATAGTCGACTACCTCGGTCTCAACAACTAACGATCCTCCCGATCGCCAAAGCGGTTGAAGGTCATACGTCTCGTGGGGCCTTGAAAGGTCATCGATATAAATCCATCTGCCTCTGGTGGCACGCCGTGAAGTTCTTCTAATCGGGTCGAACACGTCCTTCCTTCTTGATCACGGTAGTACATCTGCCAGACATCTACCACTCCACACGGCCGTCCATCTTTGCAGTGTGGCTCGGTGATAGCGAT
This sequence comes from uncultured Gammaproteobacteria bacterium, assembly GCA_964535635.1. GTDB lineage: Bacteria > Patescibacteriota > Microgenomatia > UBA1406 > GWC2-37-13 > CAZLQR01. The sequence continues at coordinate 10,008 of CAZHVF010000013.1, forward strand.
AATCTCTATCCGAGGTGAAACAATCCCAAGATGTGCGTGAAGAATCTGACGCTTGAAGGCATCGGCAAGATTCCGAATCTGCTGATATCGGATGCGTTGTTCCTTCGCTCGGAGGTTCGGAGTAATCTCGGTCGTTGCCATAGGGAGCCTATTATAGCGTAAAACGAAAAAAAATAGATTAGTTTGGGAAGTGGCATTTTTTGTACTTTTTTCCACTTCCACACCAGCACGGATCATTTCGGCCAATTTTTTTCTGGGAAGGCTTTGTTACACTTGATGAGCGTTTCTTTGCGGGTTTTTGCTCCGGATCTCGGAACTGCTCTCCGCTATTCCCTGATGACAGAACAAGTGGTTGCTCTTTTCGTTCCTGTACGGCTGCTTGAGGCTCAACCTGGACGGTAAAAATCCTTCGCGCTGCCTCGAAGTACATCCCGCGGATTAACCGCTCAAACAGAGAGAAGGCCTCGTTCTGATACTCAACAATTGGCTTGATACCGCTGTATCCACGCAGACCAATTCCTTCGCGTAAATCATCGATCGATCGGAGATGTTGTGAAAAATGAGTATCAATGACGGTGAGGAAAATAAACCGGACGACGTTTCTCCAGATCTCCGGACCAACCTCTTTCTCCTTCCGATCATACTCCTTCTTGACGAGACCCATCGCGTAATCGCGAAGACCGGTCTGATCCTGATCCTCAATCATCTGTAACATCTTCTGCGACTGAATGGGTAGGAGCAGTGCGAGCTCTTTGAGCACCGTTTTATTCATTTCCTGAACCTCAACGCTCGAGTCAAACTGAATCATGTTGATCTGTGCCTCAATCTGCTCATGAAGCACCTTCATCACCGTCTCTCTGAATGCTTTTCCGTTACTCTCCGCAAGCATCAGTATGTCACGACGAAGATCGTACACAATCTCGCGTTGCTTATTGAGCACATCGTCGTATTCGACGGTGTTCTTACGAATATCAAAGTTGCGTCCCTCAACCTTTACCTGAGCCTGCTCTATTGCCTTGGTTACCATTGAGTGCGAAAGTGGTTGATCCTCGGGGAGATTGAAGAAACTCATCATCTTCGCGATTTGCTCACCGCCAAAAATACGCATCAGATCGTCTTCGAGAGATACAAAGAATCGTGACTCTCCAGGGTCTCCTTGTCGACCCGCTCGGCCTCGTAGTTGATTATCGATTCGTCTCGACTCATGACGCTCTGTGCCAATGATATAGAGTCCACCGAGTTCGAGTACTTTTGCATGCTCTGCTTCCCAGTTTTTCTTGAGATCTTTTACTTTGGTTTTCGGATGTGCATCTGGTTCTCCGCCAAGAATAATATCGACTCCTCTCCCTGCCATGTTCGTAGCGACCGTTACCGCATGTAGTTTTCCTGCTTCTGCAATAATATTTGCTTCCTGTTCGTGGTTCTTTGCGTTCAGTACATTGTGAGGAATATTCCGTTGCTTCAACATACGGGACAACAACTCATTCTTCTCAATCGAGGTGGTTCCGATGAGTACCGGTCTTCCGGTCTTGTATACATTCGCTACCTCCTCAACGACCGCTGAGAACTTCCCTGCCTCTGACTTATAGATCAAGTCGGCTTCATCTTTTCGGATAAGGGAATTGTGCGTGGGAACAACGAGCACTTCGCAGTTGTAGATTTTATGAAACTCCTCTGCCTCGGTTGCTGCGGTACCGGTCATACCGGCGAGAACGGTGTATTTTCTGAAGTAGTTTTGGAGCGAAATCGTTGCAAGAGTTCTTGATTCCTGTTTAATCTCAACGCCTTCTTTTGCCTCCACAGCTTGGTGAATTCCCTCGGACCACCGTCGTCCATACTGTAGTCTCCCGGTAAACTCATCGACGATGATGATTTCACCATCCTTGACGATGTAATCTTTTTCTCGCTTGAACAATGTCTCTGCTTTCAGCGCCGCTTCAAGATGATAGACCGCTTCGAAGTCCTTCTCGTAAAGATTTTTTACGCCAAGTAGGTTCTCTACCTTACCGAGTCCCTTCTCGGTAAGATTTGCTGATCGTTCTTTTTCATCAACCACATAGTCCTCCGGCGAAAGCTTTTTCATAACCTGAGCGTAGGTGTAGTAGCGGGACGTATCGTCATCGTTTGGTGCAGAGATAATGTGCGGTGTTCTCGCTTCATCGATGAGCACCGAGTCCACCTCGTCGATGATGGCAAAATGAAATCCACGTTGTCGCATCTCCGGAACATCGAGAACCATATTGTCTCGGAGATAATCGAAACCAAACTCGCTGTTAATTCCATAGGTAATGTCAGCAAGATATGCATCCTTTCGGGAGGTTGGTTTGAGATGTTGTAGACGCCAGTCTCCGGTCTCTGTATTGAGGTATTTTGGATCGAAGACAAATGACTGATCAGAGATCATCGCGCCAGTGGTAAGTCCAAGAAACTGGAAGATCCCTCCCATCCAGCCAGCGTCGCGTCTCGCGAGATAATCGTTCACCGTAACAAGATGTGCACCATTCCCTGCGAGCGCATGAAGATACAACGCGGTAGTAGCGGAAAGTGTTTTTCCTTCGCCGGTTTTCTGCTCGGTAATCTTACCGTCTGATAGTCCGAGTCCTGCGATCAGCTGAACATCGTAGTGTCGAAGACCGAGCGTTCGCCGTGCAGCTTCTCGAACGAGTGCAAATGCCCATGGTCGTACGGTGCGGAGCCTATCCCTGGACCCGTCTCCTACCTTTTTTTTAAGTGTTTCGGTTTCGCGCTTGAAGTCTGCATCCTTCAGTTTTCTCGCTTTGTCCTCGAGCGCATTGATCTCGTCTACAATCAATCGATATTCATCGATCTGTTTTTGATTAAAATCAAGAAGCTTTTTGAAAATATTCAGCATGACGATGGATTCGGAACTATCACAGTTATTATACCGGTATCTTACTGCATTGTCAGCCTCACCGATTACTTCATGAAGAACTCCTGTGGAATGATGAGGAGTTTTTGCGCTGAATGGCGGTTCTTTACCTTCTCTTCACCGGTAACCTTGAGAATGTAGTGTACTGAGTCGCCTTCTTTAATCTTCGAAAATCCCGCAGTCTCCAGCGTAAGCGTCTTGCTGTCGAGAAGTAAGATTTTGGTACCGGTTTCGATGTCAGCGGTATACTTCTCTCTATCGGTGCTGGTAATGTTGATTGAATAGTCGTTCTTATCCACCGTCGTAATATTACCGACTCCAACGAGTACGTGACTATCGACGTAGACCGTGTTCGCCGTAACCTTTGCATCGGTCACGATACCGGCCACAATGACATAGTCATTCTTTTCGAGGTCAGATCGTTCAAGGTCTTTTTGTGCGCCGGTTGACAGAGAGTAATACTTTGTTACTACGTCATCGAGGGTAACGGTATAGACCGTTGCATCATCCGACAAGATCGACATCGACGTCTTACTCAGATCGGTGATCTTTCCGGACACAACACGAAGCTCTTTTTTTTGGATCTGCGCCACCTTATTAATCAGATTCGTCTTCAGTTTCTCAACCTCTTTTGAGATCCCGGAAGACGATGTTGCCTCCACCTCACCCTGAGTTTCGGTTGGGGTCGGAGATATCGCAACAACATTCACCACGGCAATTCGAACAATCAGCAAGAATATGAGTGTGGTAACTATTCTGTTCATTTTGAAAGATTAAAAACTCGAATAACCTTCGTTTGTGTTCGTACCGTTTTATCCTGTGGGTACATCGTGATCGAGATGATGTTTTCACCAGCGACAAGTGGGAACGTAACGGAGAACTCGGATTTTTTTTGTTTCTCAACGATCTCTTTTGCTACCGACTGTATTACCATGAGCGATCCCGGCTCACCTTTTCCTTTGATCTGAATGGTGCTTTGGTCAACAACCGCATCTGACGCGGGCGATACGATCTCAAGGTTTTGTGCGCTTTGAAGGATGTTGGAGAGTTTCACCTTACCCGTATTCGTCTTGATCTGTGAACCGGACCCCATCTCCATTGTTCTGATCTGTCGGACCATGAAAAATGCAACCGTGAGTCCAAGCCCGACGCCAAACACAATCGCAATGATTACCTCTTTCTTCATATCAATAATTCATGAACAACCTTAGGTATGGTAGTAAGGATGTGAGAGTTATTATACCAATATCCGTGCGTTGAAAAAAGCTGATCTGCAGATCTCTTCAGGATGAACGACGCGAGGACGCAGGCGGTAAAACGATCGGCAACTGTGCAAAGACCGGACACGAGACCTGCGAGAATATCACCGGTACCACCCTTCGTAAGACCTTGATTTCCTCCATGAATCACAACGGTTTGTTCTCCATCAGAGACGTAATCGGTAATTGCCTTCATGAGAATAACACAGTGATACTCCGCTGCTTTTTGTTGCACGATTTGCATCGTTTCCGATTCAGACATGGTTGATATCGAAACAGAGAAGAGTGCTTCGAATTCTTTCTGATGTGGCGTGATAATTGCCTTCTGTGAAAGCTCACGCAACCATTCGGGTTTCATCATCTGGAGGGAACCAGCATCAATAACGAGCCGCTTATCACCAATCGTTCGAATGATATTTAGAGTTAACTCTCTGGTTTCCTCAGTTCTCTCGAGGCCTGGGCCAATGAGCGTTATGTCATCCTCAAGAAGGTACTCTGAAAGTTGTTCGCGTTTCACCGCAATTCCGTTTCGAAATGTTTTCTTCAACGACTGAAAGATCTCGTTGTTATCGCTTGTTGATGCATAATGAACCATATCTGCAAAGTGTGATACGACTTCTGCCGACCAGAGAGATGCGGCATGGAATAGAGGTGACCCTCCGACAATCAGCACTCGTCCGTTCTGTCCTTTATGACTCTCTGCTTTTGGTAAGGTAACGTGCGTGACGAACTGTGCAACTGACTGAATATCGTTCGATGTGACGGTCTGCATAGCGATTAGAGTATCTTTAGGATATAATTTTACCGTATGTTGAGTCATTTAGAGCTTCGGAAACTGTTCAATACGTTTTGGACGTCAAACAAGCATGTTGAGGTGCCCCCTATTCCACTCGTGCCTCAGAATGACCCTACCACGCTCTTTACCGGATCTGGAATGCAGCAGCTTGTTCCAAATCTGCTCGGCGAACCACACCCACTCGGAACTCGGCTTTACAATATACAACGATCATTTCGCTCACAGGATATTGAAGAGATCGGTGACAATCGGCACACTACCATGTTTGAGATGATGGGAAACTGGTCGCTTGGCGATTATTTCAAAGCAGATCAACTCACTTGGTTTCATCATTATCTTACCCAGCTGCTCGGATTTAGAGCTGAGCAACTTCATATCACGGTTTTTGGTGGAACAAAGGATGTTCCCCGGGATACGGAGTCTGCAGATATCTGGAAGAAGCTAGGGTTTCCGGAAGATCATATCCATTATTACGTGGATAAGAACTGGTGGTCCCGTGCGGGCTCCTATGAGAATATGCCGGTTGGTGAGCTGGGTGGACCGGACTCCGAAGTATTTTTCGACTTTGGAGCAAGTCACCACATCCATGAGTCATCTCAGTTCGCACATGAGAAATGTCACCCGAACTGCGACTGTGGTCGATTTGTTGAAATTGGTAACTCGGTCTTCATTCAGTATCAAAAAACTGCAGAAGGTCTTGTCGAACTACCGAAGAAAAACGTAGACTTCGGCGGTGGGATCGAGCGGCAGCTCGTTGCACTCAGTGGCAATCCTGATATCTTCCTCATCGACCTTCATAAACCTGCACTCGACGTGCTCTCCTCTGTTACCGGTGCAGACTACGCAAATGAGCAAAGTCGAACCGCGATGCGAGTTGTAGTTGATCACATGAAAGCCGCAACGTTTCTCATGTGGGATGGTGTTCGTCCTTCGAACAAAGAGCAAGGTTACGTGCTTCGGAGACTCCTTCGTCGATCTGCACTAAAATTACGAAATCTGAGAGGCTCTCTTCCTCCTGCTACTGAAGTCTTCGAAATCTGCAAATCATTTTTTGGCGTTTACGATGGAATCTATTTCGATACAAAAACGCATGACCTGGTGAAAACGGTGGTAGAAGATGAGATGAAGCGGTTTGGGCAAACATTGGAAAAGGGACTCAAGGAAGTAGCGAAGATTGATGCAATCGATGGTAAGAAAGCCTTCGATCTCTATCAAACATTTGGTTTCCCGCTCGAAGTGACCGAAGAAATGTTTCGAGAAAAAGGACAGAGTATTGATCATGTTCAGTTCCGTCATGAGTTCGACAAACATAAAGAACAGTCGCGAAGTGCATCGGCCGGGAAGTTCAAAGGAGGACTTGCTGACCATTCGGATCAAGTGCTCAAGTACCATACTGCGACTCACCTTCTCCATCAAGCACTGTTCGATGTTGTAGGACCAGATATTCGGCAGGAAGGATCAAACATTACTGCAGAGCGACTCCGATTTGACTTTTATTCTCCAACCAAACCGACGGAAGCGCAACTGAAAGAGGTTGAGAAGACTATCAACGAGAAGATAGCTGCCGCGCTCCCAATGCGATTTAAGCTTATGCCGAAGGAGGAAGCTTTACAGATCGGCGCTCGAGCATTCTTCAGGGAAAAGTATCCTGATCAGGTTAAGGTATATTATATCGGAGGCGAAGACGATAAGCCAGAGACGGCCTATTCAAAGGAGTTTTGTGGAGGTCCACACGTGAGCAATACAAAAGAAATTGGACAACACTCCATATTCAAGTTTGAAACGATCGGAAGTAACTTATATCGTATCTACTCGAAATAAGATTTCGAACCGCCTCTACTCGGAGAGTTTGACAAAACAATTTCATTCAACTATTATTTTTGAACTATGGCAACAAAAAAACGTTCCACAACCAAACCCACTCGATCGAATGTTCGCTCAGCAAAGAAAGTTGTCATGGCGGAATCGGATCACCTGCAGTATCAGATGAGACCACAACGAGGAAATCCTTCAGTTTTTCTTGTCGTGCTTCTGATCGCACTCGCGTTCTTTACGGGATATCTGTTTAATAAAGTCCGCAATCTTGAAAATAACGCAGGCGCTGCGCAACAGGCTCAGGACACTGCACCCGCAGCACCAACCGCCAACTATAACGCTCTTCCAAAGGTTACAAGCGACGACTACATTCGAGGTTCAAAGGATGCAAAGGTCGTACTTGTTGAGTACTCAGATCTTGAGTGTCCATTCTGCAAGCGATTCCACCCAACTATGCAGCAGGTAATGAAGGATTACGGAAGCGATGTTGCTTGGGTCTATCGCCACTTCCCACTCTCATTCCACCAGAATGCCCAGAAAGAGGCTGAGGCGGTAGAGTGCGCTGGCGAACAAGGCGGCAATGATGCCTTCTGGAAATACACCGACGCGATCTACGAACGAACGCAGTCAAACGGAACAGGCTTCGCGCTTACCGATCTTGCACCTCTGGCTGCCGAGCAAGGTCTCGATTCGAGCGCGTTTCAACAGTGTCTCGACTCGAATAAGTTTGCGAACAAAGTGAAGGATCAAGAAACGAAGGGTCAGGCAGCTGGCGTAAATGGAACACCCGGTACCTTTGTTCTTGGTAAGAATGGTAAGAACGATTATATCAACGGGGCTGAAGAGCTCTCTTCAGTAAAGACCAAAATCGACGCCATTCTGAAGTAACATCTGAAAAGTCTCTCAAACGCTT
>CAZHVF010000014.1:0-16252 GCA_964535635.1 uncultured Gammaproteobacteria bacterium
AGAGGAATTGCAGGTTTTTACTGGGAGTTTTCTACGGTTCCAGGTGTACAAAGTCGGTTATTGCAATGGATCGAGAAGGTGCTCGCTTTTATTACGGTAAGCGTTGCGCTCCTTGCATTCATCGTCATCATCGATAAACTGAAGATCAAACGGTTCGAAAATCGCGATCACTGACCGTTCCTATTATTCAGCACGAATAACGCAGGAATAGAGCTATGAAATACATCATTAAGACCTTTGGTTGTCAACAAAACCACGCCGACTCCGAACGCATCGAGCAGTCCTTCGCCGCGCGTGGTATCACTCCCGCGCAAACATACGAAGATGCGAACTACGTCATCATCAACACCTGCATGATTCGAGAGTCTGCTGAGAATCGGGTCTATGGCTTGGTAAATAATCTCGGCCAACTGAAGATCGAGAAGGAGAGAAAGAATGAGTTCTTAAAAATCATCGTGACCGGCTGCATGGTTGGCATGGCGCTTCGAGATGGTACGGGAGTATTCCTAAAAAAAATCCGGGAAGCTATGCCTGCCGCGGACGAATTTCTTCCTATAGAAGAAATAGGTTTTGATATTGAACCGGTACGCCAGAGTGCGCACCATGCCTGGGTACCGATCGCAAACGGGTGTAACAACTTCTGTACGTTCTGTGTCGTACCATTCACTCGCGGACGGGAGATCAGCCGACCGTTCCATGAAATTATTCACGAATGCGAACTGCTGAAGAAAAAGGGATTTACGTCGGTGACGCTGCTTGGTCAGAATGTGAACTCATACGGCTCTGATCTACTCCTTGGAGAGTCGAATATACAGACGCAACGGGATCTGGAAAAGACATATTTTAGCGACAAGAAGACGCTTACCAATCCTCGGGTGAAGATTTCGTTCAAACTCAATGGAAAGGCGATCGAGCCAATCTATGTAAAGCACCTCGGTCGTTTTCGAATACCCACGCTGTTTCCGTATCTCCTTGAGGCAGTAGCCCGGCTCGGATTTGAAAAGGTTGACTTTTACTCATCAAATCCATGGGACTTCTCGGATGAACTGATCGATGTCATCGCTCGAAATAAGAACATAACTCGCGATCTTCATATTCCGGTTCAGTCGGGTGACACCGAGGTGCTCAAACGCATGAATCGTTGGTATACATCTGAGGACTATCGAAACCTGGTTGGCAAGATAAAGACAAAGATACCGGATATCCGCATTGGCACCGATATTATCGTCGGTTTCCCAGGTGAAACCGATGCCGAATTTGAGAATACCGTACGACTTGCCAAGGACATCGGATTCTCAAAAGCATACCTCGCGATGTACTCCCAACGACCGCTCACATCAGCAACAAAACTAATGAAGGACTCTGTTCCTCACCCGATAAAGAAAAAGCGCTGGAAGATACTTGAAGAACTCATCAACCTTCCAAATCTCTCAGGAGCACCTGCACGGAGCTGAGTCATTGAGGACGGAAGAAAATACGCTATAATCTTTGTATGAAATTGCTTGTCACCGGGGGCGCCGGATTCATTGGATCGAACTTTGTTCAGTACTGGCTGAAGAATCACCCGAGCGATCAGATCATCAATGTTGATAAGCTAACCTACGCAGGAAACCTTGAGAATCTTGAGACTGTCCGAACAAATTCAAACTACTCCTTCGTCCATGCGGATATCTGCGATGTGGAGGCGGTCGATCAAGCGATGCGAGGTGTAGATGTTGTCGTTCACTTTGCTGCAGAATCTCATGTCGATCGTTCCATTCAGGACTCGGATCCATTCGTACAGACCAATGTGGTCGGCACGCAGGTTCTTCTGAAGTCCGCGCTTACTCATTCGGTGAAACGCTTTCACCACATCTCAACCGATGAGGTTTTCGGTTCCCTCGAGCTCAACTCATCGGCAAAATTTAATGAACAAACTCCCTATGATCCTCGAAGTCCCTACTCAGCATCAAAGGCGGCGTCCGACCACCTTGTCCGTGCGTTTTATCACACCTACGGACTCCCGATCACCATCTCGAACTGCTCAAACAACTTTGGACCATACCATTTTCCTGAGAAACTCATTCCTCTTGCGATCACCAACCTTATGGAGGGTAAAAAGGTGCCGATCTACGGTGATGGCCGCTATGTTCGTGACTGGCTATACGTGGAAGACCACTGTGAAGCGATCGATGCGATCCTTCAAAAAGGAACGGTTGGAGAGACGTACTGTATTGGGAGCATGACGCAGGATGTACCCAACGTTGATATTGTTAAAAAAATCTGCTCCCTGATGGGGAAAGATTTTGAAGGTAATACCGACTATGTTGCGGATCGGCCCGGTCATGACCGCCGATATGCAATTGATTTCTCAAAAATTCAGCGTGAGCTAGGATGGTCCCCAAAACATGGTTTTGACGATGCTCTCCGAGCCACGATTGAATGGTATCGCATCCATGAAACTTGGTGGAAGCATATCAAATCTGGTGAGTATAAAGACTACTATCAACAACAGTACCAGCACTAAGTTTTGACACTTGAATGAACATTGCAATCACCGGTCCGGCAGGGTTAGTAGGGTCACGTATCATTGAGCTGCTTGGCGACAAACACTCCTTTCTTCCACTCGGTCATTCAGTCGTCGATGTCACTTCCAAAGAATCGGTCGAAACGGCACTCCGCGGGCTCGACTACGATCTTCTCCTACATCTCGCTGCTTACACGAATGTCGATAAGGCCGAAATCGAACCCGATCAAGCACATCTCCTCAATGTAACCGCAACCAAACATGTATTCGATGTAACGCAGTCAATGAACAAGAAATTCGTCTACATCTCAACCGATTTTGTATTCTCAGGAAACGAGGATGTTTACGATGAACAAAGTACTCCAAACCCGATCGGCATGTATGGAAAAACAAAGTACCTCGGTGAACAAGAAGTGCGTGATCGGGCAATGATCGTACGCATCTCGTATCCATATCGCGGCGCATATGAAAAGCGATCAGATTTTTATCGAACCATTCGATCACTCTTGAGTTCCGGAAAATCGATTGGGGGTATTACCGATTCTATCATCACCCCAACATTCATTGACGATATCGCCCACTCGCTCGATTATCTAATGACACACTTCTCGCCCGAAGTCTACCATGTTGTCGGAGGCGACTCAATGAGTCCGTATGATGCGTTTCGCACCATTGCGGACACCGCAGGTCTATCACACGATCTCATTCGGCAGATTACCTACGACGAGTTCTTCTCAGGAAAGGCACAGAGACCACGCAACGGTAAAACAATCTCTACCAAAAACACCTTTCACCCAATGAAGACATTTCGTGAGGGTCTCATTGAAATAGAGCGTTCGGTGAAGTAAGATTAATACTTAATTACTTGATGTTGGATTCAGCATTCGTATGACAATTACAGTTGTAGGACACGGATACGTCGGGCTCGTGAGTGCGTGTGTATTTGCAGATTTTGGCAACAAGGTATGGGTAATCGGACACACTCCAGAGAAACTTGAGCGACTCAAGAATGGAGATCCGATCATCTACGAGCCGGGTCTTGCAGAGATGCTCCAAAAAAATATTAAAGCGGGAAGACTGCATTTCACTGATTCGTATGATCCAGCTGTACAGGAATCATCTGTTGTTTTCATCACCGTTGGAACACCTCCAAAGAAGGACGGGAGCGCGGATCTTTCAGCCGTTTTTCATGTTGCGGAAAAAATCGCCGGACATCTCGGCGATCACTTCACGGTAGTATCTTGTAAGAGCACCGTTCCGGTTGGCACCAATCTAGAGGTTGAAAAGATTCTTACAAAACACAAGCCAAGTAAAGCGACGATCGCGGTCGCGTCGTGTCCGGAGTTCCTCCGCGAGGGTTCAGCGCTCACCGACACTATCGAACCCGATCGCGTTGTCATTGGATCAAATAATGAAAAAGCTATTGAGGTCATGCTCGAACTCCATGAACCATTTCCAGGGAAACGTGTCGTAACCAATCTCCCCTCAGCAGAGATGATCAAGTATGCGTCGAACTCTGTCCTCGCAACCAAAATCTCGTTTGCGAACCTCATTTCGTTTTTCTGTGAAAAAACAGGCGCCGACTCGGAGATGGTACTCGATGCGGTCGGTATGGATAAGCGAATTGGACGAGTCTTTATGTATGCAGGAGCAGGATATGGTGGATCATGCTTCCCAAAAGATGTACAAGCTCTTACCGATACCGGGAAGAAGCTTGGCATTGATGTGGCACTTCTCGAGTCGGTCGAGAACATCAATCAAAAAGCCCGGGAGCTGTTCGTAGAAAAAGTACGAAAACATGTGAAAGGAAAGACCGTTGCACTCTGGGGTATTGCGTTTAAACCCGACACCGATGATATTCGATTTGCGCCGTCTATCTATGCGATACAGGAGCTTCTAAAGGACGGCATGACGGTACGTGCCTACGACCAAGAAGCGATGGGAAATGCGCGAAAGATCATCGCCGATGAGCGACTCGTGCTCGTCGATAATCCATATGATGCATTGAAGGATGCAGACGCGCTTCTTATTCTCACCGAGTGGAATGAGTTCAAGCAGGCGGATCTTGAAAGAGTGAAGTCCATGTTGAAAAAGCCGGTTATCATCGATGGGCGAAACATCTACGAACCAAAGAAGATGGCAAAACTTGGCTTCACCTATTTTGGGGTTGGAAGATCTTCTTGAAAAAGGTATAACGTATAGCATGTATCGCAGAGAACTGTTGCGTTACAGGTTACACGCTAGACACACATGAGAATACTTATTACCGGAGGAGGTGGATTCATCGGATCGCATCTCTGCAAAGAGCTCCTCCAGCAAGGAAACACCGTAGTCTGTGTCGATAACTTCATCACCGGAACAAAAGCCCATCTTGAAGCACTTCTACAAGATGATCGATTTCGGCTGATCGAACAGGATGTCACGAAGCCGTTCGAGATTGATGGAGCGATTGACCGTGTGTACCACCTTGCATCTCCCGCATCACCAAACCACCACAGCCCCATCAGCTACCACGCGCTCGCGATGGAAACCATGATGGTAAACACGAACGGAACCCATCGAATGCTTGAGCTTGCTGAACGGAAACACGCGCGATTCCTTTTTGCTTCAACCTCAGAAATTTATGGTGACCCCCTCGTGAATCCGCAACCAGAGACCTATCTCGGGAATGTATCAACAACCGGGCCCCGGTCAGTCTACGATGAAGCAAAACGCTTCGGAGAAACGCTCGTTGCATATTTCGTTCGGTCAAGACAGCTTGATGCACGTATTGCGAGGATCTTCAATACCTACGGTCCAAATATGCACAAAGACGATCTTCGCATGGTTGCGTCGTTTGCCCTATCCGCCTTGCAGAATAAGCCAGTGCAGGTCTTCGGTGATGGAAACCAAACCCGTTCGCTCTGTTATGTGACCGATACGGTTCGGGGGTTAATCGCTCTCATGGAGCATGAGGGAATCGCAGGCGAGATCTGCAACATCGGATCTGAGGAGGAGCACACCGTGAACGAGTACGCAGAAATGATCATTCAAGTAACGAACTCGTCCTCATCGATCGTGCATGACGAACAACTCCCAACCGATGATCCGAAGGTACGAAGAGCCGATATTACGAAGGCGAAACGCCTTCTCAACTGGTCACCAACCGTTACCCTCGAAGAGGGTCTCCGACAGACCATTGAGTTTGTGAAGTCTCAGCTTACAACGGTATGAAAAACGCTGTCATCGTCATCCCAACATACAATGAATCCGAGAATATTGAATCACTCGTACACGAAATCTTCTCAATTACCGGTAAGGTTACGGGTTGGTCAGTATCAATTCTAATTGTCGACAGTTCATCACCCGATGGCACCATCAATATCGTCAAGAAACTCGAAACAAAATATAAAAAGCTGCATTCAATTTCGACGAAAAAAGAGGGACTCGGTAAAGCCTATCTGCATGGGTTTACCGTTGCTCTCAATACGCTCCATGCAGACGTGATCTTTGAGATGGATGCAGACTCGTCACATGATCCGAAAAACCTTCCCGAATTTATCCATAACATTGATCAAGGGGCTGACTTTGTCATTGGTTCACGATATCGAAGAGGTGGATCGATTCCCGCTGACTGGGGACTCAAACGAAAGGCGTTTTCAGTCCTCGGAAACATCATCATCCGACTCGGATTCATGAAACTTAGTATTACCGACTGGACATCGGGGTATCGAGCGATGAAGGCATGGGTCGCGGAGTCAAGTCTCGACTACATAAAACAACACACCGGCTATGTGTTCCAGGTCGCACTTCTGGAGAATGCAATAAAACAACATGCAATCATCCAGGAGCTTCCGATCCAGTTCGTTGATAGAAAGTATGGTGTCTCGAAACTTAACTCTGGGCAGTATATACAGAACACGCTCTGGTATGTGTTCTCCCACTCATCGTTTGTAAAATATGTGATTGTAGGTGGGTCAGGCTTCGTAATTGACTTTGGGTTGTCGTTTGCACTCATCGAAAGCTCAGCACATTTTCCGGTCTGGTTAGCGACGGTGATCAGTGCGGAACTTGCAATAATCTGGAACTTTTTCTGGAATAACTACTGGGCGTTTGCACATAAGAAGGTCTCTCATAAATCTACAGCGTTTCTCAAAAGCCTCGCTGCATTCAATGGTGTAGCAATTGGCTCCATCATCATTCAAGCTGGGCTGATTCAGTTCTTTGTCTCAATGTTTGGAAGAAGTCTCTGGTTTGTGTATAAGATCTGCATTCTTCTCTTTATCATCATTCCATATTCATACGTACTCTACAACAAGGTTATCTGGAAGAACGAAAAACCAAAGACCGAATAAGGAGCTCATTACTGCGATATCTTATCAGCGAATTCGGACGCAACCCAGCCCTCCTGCTCATCGTTGAATAGAATCTTATACCAATTTGGCTGCTCCTCAAGAAGATCATAGGTCTCTCCAGGATTCACTTTTGCAGACTCAGAAGCCTGGACGGAAGGTTCCGATCGGACCCTCAACCATCCTGTCGGCGTATCTTTAATGCGTACCTTCGTTGCTTTTGTGGTGGTAGGTGTTGATGATGATTCCTCCTTCTTGATTTTTGCACTCGTTGTTGCCGACTTGATCGTTAGGCCATCGATGGCGAGTTTGACTATGGTCGATGTTCTGTATCCCGACTCAACATTTAATTTAAAAGTTCGTCGGAGAAAGCCTGGCAGATACACCATAATCTCATGAGTGCCTTTTGGGACATCGCTTAACAGAAGTGGAGCTACACCTTTTTCATCAAGATCGAGATAGGTGAGTGCTCCTGCAGGATCGGTGTTAATGAAGATTTCACCAACGCCCTCGCGAGATGGTTTGGTTTCCATCTTTGTGACCGTAGAGATCTCACCCGCAGTTGCGATATCTGTCGCACCGAGCGCTCGACCGAGGTATGTTACCGCGTTCTTATATACAACTATCTTTCCTTGCCATGTCGCAGACTGAGTGGCATCCTTGTCCGGGATTAACTTTACCGTGTACTCGCCCACCTTCAATGTCTGTCGATGAGGCGTAGAGCCAACCTGCACCTGATCGATGAATACGGTAGCCTTCGGCGTCGACATGATGGTAATCTCTCCCAGATCAGCGGATGATCCAAAGAATACAAACTTCACCAGCAGATACAGTCCGAATAACAAAACCATCACGGTCATGAGAATCAGTTTTCCTTTGATGGAGGTTTTCCGCATACTTCATTATATGGTAATCTGTAGGAGTGTATCACAAAACCGATCACCGATTAAACAAACAGATTCACGATCTTCAGAAGATCAAGATTCAGGTCTCTCTCTGGACGATTATCGGCTACAGTATTCTGTACTTTCTTCTTCTTCCAGTCGTCGTCGCCGTTTCGGAGAGATATAACTCAAATATCATACTCTACCTGTATCTCTCTCCACTTGTACCGGTGATTGCAATCTCCTATCTCTTATTCACCGGAAAACTTTCGCTCCTGATAAAGATACTACACACCGTTACATCTCGCAGAAGATCTGCCTAATTACTTAAGCTTATCTCCTTTTTTCCAGAGATATCGCGCAAGGGCAAATAGTACGCTCACAAAAGCAACCCAGGTAACAAGAGCCATGACAGGATGAAATGATCCAACCTCTGTACCTTGATTCTGCCAGTACATGTTGTAGCCGTACCCTGGTCGCTGAGTCATCATATTGAATGCTAACATCGTCGTATGTTCACCTCCTCTGAGTCAAAAACGCAATGTTCACCTACCTTCGAGAGCAGGTGCTCGGTATTGATTTGTACTCAAATAGTCTCTGTACACAACCAACAACTGGAACCTTCTCACGTCACCCAAAAAGCATAGCAAAGCCGAACGTAATGTCAAGGTTTTACAGGCGCATTAGCTTTGACATATCGTATTCAATGGTCTACAATCCTGGTATGGAAGAGCAAGGATTTATGTCGGACCAAAGTCCGATTCAGTCGTATCCCACCGTCGAATCACGAAAACGAGGTAATGGTGGAAAGCTCTGGATACTGATCGTCGTTGTTGTACTTGCCATTATCGGTTTCCTCGTGTTTCGTCCCAAGGAGTCTCAACCAACCCAACAGCCAACACTCACCATCAGCCCAACTCAGGAAGTTGAACAGATTACCGTTACCGAAACTCCTGACACATCTGTAACTCCGTCGCCGACCGAGAAAGTAGCAACAAAAAAAAGCACTGGACCCTCAATTCAGGTCCAGAATGGAAGCGGAGAAGAAGGAGTTGCAGGAAAGATGAAAACCGCTCTCGAAGATCTTGGGTATGATACGATCGAAACAGCTAATGCAGATAATTTCGACTATAAAAATGTGACAATAAAAGCAAAAGATTCAGCATCTGCAGAAGCGACAAAAATCAAATCACTTCTCAAGGACTACACAGTCGAAAGCGAGGTTGCAACCCTCAGCGACGACTCGGACTTTGATATTATCGTCATCGTCGGAAAATAATCATCGAAGTTCCAACACCTTCCATAAGACGCGGCTTGCGAACGTTCGATAGGGGCTCCATTTGGAAGTTATCTTGATCACCTGTTGTTGAGTAGGAACGTTCTTCAACCCATAGACCTTCATTAATCCGTTCCGAAGCCCAAGATCTCCATGGGAAAAAATATCTTCTCGTTCGAGCGCAAACATCAGAAACATCTCTGCCGACCACGGCCCGATTCCCTTAATCTGAATGAGCGTCGTCTTCACCTCTTCGTCCGAACGGTTCTGGAGATGGGTAAGATCCACTGCACCTGAATCTACCTTGACTGCGAGATCTTTTAGACTTCGTACCTTTGCCCATGAACAACCACTCGCTCTGATTATCTCATCAGGGAGCGAGAGAAGCTTTTTTGCTGTTATCTGTAATCCTGGAAAGAGATTCTTGAATCGCGCGAATATTGTAGCGGCTGCCTTGCCCGAAAGCTGTTGTGAAATAATCGTATCGCAGAGATCGGAAAAGAGCTCTTCCGCTGACTTCTTTTTTTTCTTCGAAGTATATTCGACAAGATGGAGATACTGAGCGAGGATTGGGTCAGCCTGAGTGAGGTGTTGTATCGCTTGTTTGTTCATAACCACTGGACGTAGTCGCAACCCTCCGATGATTTTGTGTCGCGATTCCAGCGATTCGTCGAACATTTCTTAAGCCTCTTCCCTGCCGCGCTCGTGTACAGGACAAGTTTCGAACCGCACTTCGGACACTCTTCGTCTGTTTCTTCGGTTGATCCCTTCTGCCATTCTACATAGTCGCAACCCGTTGAAGATCGTGTCTCAGGATTCCATACATTCGTGGAACATCGCTTTAGTTTTTTCCCGGCACGGGTTGTTGCCATAACGAGAGGGCTTCCACACTTTGGGCATTTTTCATCAAGAGTATTTTGATCTTCCATATCAGTCAATAGTACCAACTTCGGACAAAAAGTCAATTCTCTAACGCAAATCCCAGGAGGATGAGCGCTGACTTGAGCGTTTCTCCAGCGCATTCTGAGATGAGATATCGCAGAACTTCCGGTGTATTCAGATCATCGTCGAGCCATCGTTCGACAACCTGTAGATCGCCTTTTGCTGGCTCCTGTAGCCGAGCTCGAATCTGTGAATATACCGGTACGAGATCCTCTAGTTCAGACTCTTCAAACTCCCATGGATGTCGGTAGTGATGTGAAAGGAGCAACCAACGAATTACCTGAGCATCGTACCGCTCGAGGAGATCCTGGACGAGGACGAGATTCCCCAGAGACTTTGACATTTTTTCTCCTTCGAACATGACCATGCCGATATGCATCCACGTTTGAACGAATGGAGGTATTCCAGTGGCGCACTCTGTCTGTGCTCGCTCGCTCTCATGGTGTGGATACAGCAGATCTCTCCCTCCGCCGTGAATATCGATTCTGTCTCCAAGATACTGCTTCGACATCGCGGTACATTCAATATGCCAACCTGGTCTCCCATTCCCCCAGGGTGAAGCCCAGTTCGGCTCTTGGTCTGCGTGAATCCAGAGAACAAAGTCTAGGGGATTCCGCTTATTGGGATCGTCAGGGTCGTTCCCTCGCTCGCGTGAAATCATCGACATCTGCGCTTCAGAGTATCGAGAGAGCTCTCCGTAAGAACTGAATGTTGAGATGTCGAAATAGACATTGCCGTTTTTTTCATATGCGTGGCCTGACTGTATCAAGCTCTCATTGATTGCGATAATCTCATCAATGACCGATGTTGCGAGTACATAGTGTGTCGTCGGAAGTACATTGAGGGCTCTCATCTGCGCATGAAAATGGTCGATCCAGCGTCGAGCGATTTCTTGCCAGGTTGTTCCTTCATCACGCGCCTGCTTGATCACATCATCTCCATCGTTGATATCGGTCGCGTTTTGTACATAGGTTACTGCGTAGCCCTTATGCTTGAGGAATCTAAAGAGTACATCAAATGCTACATAGTTAAACGCATGCCCAAGATGCGTCGCGTTGTTTGGAGTAATACCGCACACGTACATTGAGACCTTTGAAGGATTAAGAGGCTGAAATTCACGCTTCTGCCGGGAAAAAGAATCGTATAATTGGAGCATAGGAATTAATTATACGATATGAAACGAGTCCTTTGTATTTTTGCACACCCGGACGATGAAGCATTTGGACCATCGGGAACCATTCACCTTCTCACGAAGACACATGAAGTCTATCTGGTCTGTGTGACGAATGGTGATGCCGGCATTAATTCCCACAAAACATCAAAACTCCCACTTGGAAAAATTCGTCAGCGGGAGCTAAGAGCTGCGTCAAAATTTCTTGGGACTAAAAAGGTATATTTTCTCAATTATGCAGATGGCTCCCTCAATAACCTCCAATATCACGAAATTGCTCATAAAATTCAACGAATTGTGAATCGTCTGAAACCGGACACAGTCCTCACGTTTGAACACCATGGAGTATCGGGTCACCTGGATCATGTTGCGGTATCGATGATGGCGAGTTATGTATTCGAACAATCAGATTGTATTCGCAGTATCATGTACTACTGTCTGAGCAAAGACCAAACTGACAAAATGGGGCCATACTTTGTCTTTCGCCCAGACGGATACCCTCATGATCAGATTAACCACACCGTTGATATTAGCTCCGTTCGTGATATAAAAACTGCGGCGATGCTCCTACACAAATCACAGCTACACGACTCGCAGAGAATCCTCAAACTGTTCGGGTCTTTCCACAAGGAATACTTTATTGTTAAAAACAAACGGTCGTGATACGATTGCTGTATGGCGAAAGAAGGCAATACAACTCAAGGAGTCCTCGAAGGTTTTGAGCCACCTCAGCCCACCAGAATAGGTGAGGATACGGCGAAGTTTGCTCAAGGTCAGGTTGGTCAGAAGGATCGTTGGCGGTCTGTACGAACTACAGAGGACCCGCTCACGCGAACGGCAACCGAGGTTCAAGAGCCACCCGAGGAATCTCCGGTAGGACCTGCAACTCATACCGTATCAAAAGAACGTGAGGTGTGGTGTTTTGATCAACCTCCTGGCAGAGCTCCATTTGCAACCTATACAACCGGCACACTACCACTTACAGAAACTGGTCAGAAAAGAAAGACTGGCCTTCGCGATGGTGGGACTAAAGAATTTCGAGCACCAAATGCATTCGAAACATACCGCGACGGGAAGACGTACGATCACCTTGCGGGAACGGTAGTTGCAACGCCTCATGCCAAACGACGAAATGTGGCTCCCGCTCAATCCACACCTCCTCGATCTTAAGTTTGCTATCATATCTACATGATCCGTGACGAAATTGCCTCTTTACTTCGATCTGCGGCTCAACAGGCCGGAGTAGACGGAGAGGTTCAACTTGCACATCCAGCAGATCCAACGCATGGAGATTATTCCACGAGCATTGCGCTTAAATACGCAAAAGAACTGAACGTCAGTCCGATCGAACTCGCACAAAAAATTGTGGACGCGGTACAGCAGTCAGAACTCATTGATAGGGTAGAGGTGGTAAAGCCGGGTTTTATCAATGTTCACCTCTCCCCACTCCAATTAATTAATCAATTGGAGTCGTTCACGCAGGACAACTTCTTTGCCTCAACGTTTTTTCCTAAGAATCATAAAACGGTTATCGTTGAATATTCTTCACCGAACATTGCGAAGCCATTTACGATCGGGCATCTTCGATCAACCATCATCGGCGATGCTATCGCGAACATTCTTGAGACTACCGGGTACAGCGTGAAACGAGATAATCATGTGGGAGACTGGGGGACTCAGTTTGGCAAACTGATTGTTGCGATTGAACGATGGGGAAATATTGAAAACCTATCATCATCTCCCCGGCCGATCAAGCTCCTCGTCGACCTCTATGTGAAGTTTCATACAGAAGCAGAGAGAGATCCTGCGCTTGAAGATCTTGCTCGAGAAAAGTTTGCACTCCTCGAACGGGGAGATCCAAAGGTAAAACAACTGTGGCAACAGTGTGTCGACTGGTCTTGGAAAGAATTTAACGAAATCTATTCCAAACTTGGGATTCGGTTTACCGAGAATGATGGGAGAGGGTTTGGAGAGTCCTTCTTCGAGTCAAAGTTGAATCATGTCATTACGCACATGAGAGAGAAAGGCATACTCACCGAGAGCGAAGGAGCGCAGATTGTAGCATTTCCCAACGATAAGTATCCTCCGCTTATGATTGTAAAGAAAGACGGCGCATCGTTGTACGCAACACGAGATTTGGCGACAGATTTATTTCGACTGGAGAACGAAGGTAAGTCTGTGCGAATCATTAATGAGGTTGGTGCAGAACAATCACTATACTTTCAACAACTCTATGAAATTGAGCGTATGCTGGGATGGTTTGACCCAATACAGCGGTATCATCTCAAACACGGGCTCTATCGATTTAAGGATCAGAAGATGTCCACGAGAAAAGGGAACACCATCTGGCTTGAGGATGTGATAGATGAGGCAGTAGCAAGAGCAAAAAAGCTTGGTAATGACGATGCAACTTCCCAGACAGTTGCGATCGCCTCTCTCAAGTGGAATGATCTGAAGCACTCACCACAACAAGATGTGATCTTTGATTGGGATCAAATTCTCAACATGGAAGGAAACTCGGGACCGTACATGCTCTACACCTATGTTCGAGCAAAAAGTATTTTAGATAAGGCTGGGGAGTGGGATCCAAAAAATAGGGGAGTAGCTCTAGAAAGTACTGAGGCGACACTCCTCCGCCATCTCCATCAATACCCGGAAGTTGTTGAACAAGCAGCGCAGCAATATCTTCCTTCCACGGTTGCCACCTACCTCTATCAACTTGCTCAGATGTACAATCTTTTCTATCAGAGCTCCCCTATCTTAAAAGCAGAAGGAGAATTGAGATCCTTACGGCTTTCGTTGACTTCTGCAACAGCGAATATTCTCCGATCCGGTCTTGGTTTACTCGGCATTCAAACCGTTGAAAAAATGTAGCGTATAATTGACGAATGAGTTTTTATATCTGCTCTAACTGTGGATTTGGGTCTGCTTCTTGGATTGGAAAGTGCCCCGACTGCAGTGAATGGAATACCTTAAAGGAACATCATGATGATGAGCCTGAGAAAAAAACAAAGCGAGAGCTGAGAGACTTCACGCTACAGAAATTTTCAGATATTAAATCGACGCAAAAAAAGCGAAGATCAACAGGAATATCTGAATTTGATCGAGTACTGGGAGGCGGCATCGTTCCGGGCGAAGTAATACTCCTCACTGGTGAGCCAGGAATCGGAAAATCTACCCTACTCCTCCAAGCGCTTCGACAACTTCAGACTGTCTATGTATCAGGAGAGGAGTCGGCAGAGCAGGTGAAGGATCGTGCGCAACGACTTAAGATTCCACTCACTCATATTCAGTTCTCCGATGTGCTTCAGATTGAGTCTGTTCTGAAAGGTATGGGAGAACTCAAAAACGACGTCGATCTTCTCGTAATCGATTCTATTCAGACTGTATATTCTCGTGAGGTCGAGTCAACTGCGGGCACCGTGAACCAACTGAAGGAGTCGACACAAAAACTTGTGCAGTTTGCAAAACGATCCAGTGTCCCGGTAATTATTGTTGGGCATGTCACAAAGGATGGTGACATTGCTGGTCCAAAAATGCTCGAGCATCTTGTTGACTGCGTCCTCTTATTTGAAGGAGAAAAGGTATCCCATCATCGGGTTCTCAGAGCGCTGAAAAATCGATTCGGAACCGTTGACGAGATTGGAATCTTTGAGATGCAAGAATCTGGTCTCAGAGAAGTAGATAATCCGCTCGCATTCCTCGACTCACCTCAAACAGAAGTTGTTCCTGGCAAAGCAATCGTCGGCGTTGCGGAAGGAAAACGACCACTTTTTTTCGAGGTACAGGCACTTACTGTCCCCAGTTCTCTCTCGATACCCAGAAGAGTCGCAAATGGTATCGACTACAACAAACTCCTCCTTCTCCTTGCGGTGATTCGTAGGCATCTTAATCTATCCCTCGATACACTTGATATCTACGTGAATGTTATAGGAGGAATACAGGTGAAGTCACCAGCAGTTGATCTCGGCATCATTGCGGCAATTGTTTCCTCTATTACGAATCAACCGATTCCAAAAAAGACAGCGTTCCTTGGTGAAGTTGGTCTTTTGGGAGAAGTCCGTTCAGTGTTTTTTCAAGACCGAATAGTCCAGGAAGCCACTCGGCTTAAGTTTCTCGCTGTAGTGTCACCAAAGACATTGAAGAATGTTAGGGAGCTAAGAAAAATACTCGCTCCACGACCGTAGACTTCCCGTTTGCCCCTGTTACTTTGATCGTAAGGGAATTCTTCCCAACCTTTAGTGGTAAGTCGTACTGAAACATTCCTTTTTCATCTTGATACACTCTGTTCCCAAGCACCATCACCTCTGCCTCACGTTCCGTAACTCCAATAACCGTGACTTTATCGACTCGTTTAAACTGTGATTCTGATGGCTCAAGAATTGATACAGACGGTGGCATCACAAATCGAAATACCTGATACCCAAAGTAGAGGAAGAAAAGTATGGAGACTACGGTTAGACCGATAACGGTCGACTTTCGTCTATGAGATAGAAACTGTCCACTCGCTAACTTTCTCTTGAACTGAGCCTCATCGTCCCTTCGTTCGTAGTCGCGTCGAAAAAAGGCAATAACCCTCCCTGAGTCGAGTCCTAAAAAGGTTGCGTAGTTTCGAATGATTCCGGAGATGTAGACCTTCGATGTGAACAGTCGCCAGTCGTTTCTCTCTATCGCCGCCAGGAATGTAGAGCGAACGCGAATTTTCTTCTCTACATCACCCAGCGAGATATTTTTTCGAAGTCGTTCTTTTTGGAGAATTTCACCAACAGTTAGCATGAGCGTTATTGGCTAACGCGTTCGATATACTGGCCAGTTGCAGCATTCACCGATACTACGTCGCCTACCTTCACAAACAGCGGAACCATCACCGTAACGCCTGTCTCGAGAACTGCATTCTTTTTTGCTCCTGACACCGTATCCCCCTTTACCGCATCTTCGGTGCTCGTTACTGAGAGGTGTACATTTGCCGGTGGGCGAACGGATATCGGAGTGTCTCCGTGAAGAATTACAAAGTATTTATTACCTTCTTTAAGGTAATCAACAAACTCGACGGTAGTCAATGGGACTGAATACTGCTGGTATGTCCGTTCGTTCATGAAGTAAAGGCTCTCTGCGTCCTTGTAGAGATACTGCATTTCAACG
>CAZHVF010000015.1:0-15425 GCA_964535635.1 uncultured Gammaproteobacteria bacterium
TGGTGATCGTAAGGTAGGGAAGAGTAGTTTTTTTCTCACGACCGTGAAAACACAGATTATTGAAAATCCGAAGCAGGTTGTTATCTACGCACTCATTGGAAAGAACGCCTCCGATATAAAGCAGCTCATCGAAAAGTATCAGAAGGCGAATCTCCTCGGTCAGATGATTTTTGTTATCAGTACGGCGGATGATTCCCCAAGCCTCATCGAGTTGACACCGATAAGCGCAATGCTTCTTGCGCGACATTTTAGTACGACTGGACGTGACTGCGTGGTGGTGCTCGACGATCTATCAACTCATGCTCGATATCATCGAGAGATTATGCTCAGTGCTGGAGAATTTCCCGGTCGTGAATCTTATCCCGGCGATATTTTTTTCACACACTCTAGATTGCTGGAGTTAGCGGGTAGTTTTAAGACCAAGACAGGCGCTGAGGTTTCAATTACATGTTTCCCGATCGTAGAAACTATCGAAGGCGATATCGCAAGCTATATCTGCACCAATATCATGAGCATGACAGATGGTCACATCTACTACGACAGTAATGCGTACTTTAACGGACGACGACCTGCGATCGATCCCACATTGTCCGTAACCCGCGTCGGGAAGCAGGCTCAGGGAAACTTGAAGCGAGAGTTGAGTCATGAGATAGCGGTCTTTTTATCTCAGTATGAACGATCGTTGAACTACTCACACTTTGGTGCGGAGCTCTCGCAGAAGGTGAAGGATCTGATTCGAAAAGGCGATCTTCTCTATCAGTTTTTCGACCAGCATTATGAAGAGGTTCTCCCTGAGTCGGCACTTCTTGTTCTACTGGCACTCATCTGGCTCGGGAGTATGGATAAACTCGCAAACGTGACAGTTGCCGATTGTAAGAAGCGCCTGACAGCCGCCTATAGTAACCCGCAAACGAAGGTGCTTCTCGATTCATTTGCCAAGGTTCCAAATATGTATGAATTATTAACGACCGTCGCTCAGAAAGAGCAAGAACTGTTGACCCTATGCAAGGCCTAAAATATATCCAAAAAGAAATCCCTATTCTGTCGAGCCTCGAAACCATCGCTCATGCCTATGAGGAGAGTTCAATTTTTAAGATTCAACAGATTCGCACCGGCGTACTTGGCACCCGAGAGTACCTTACTGGGCTATCACAGGTCTACTTTGACATTAAGTACAGTGAGGCGTTGCAAAAAAAAGAGCAGATCACTCGAGACAGCAAGCATTCTGTCACGGCACCGACAAAAATTCAGAAAACTCTCATTGTTCTTCTTTCTGCTGGGGCAAAACTATACGGCGATATTATTCAGGATGTATTTGATGAGTTTCTGAAGGCAGTAAAGCAGGATGGTCAGGCAGATGTGATGGTGGTCGGAAGATTGGGAGAAGAGATGTTTAAGGATGCAATCGGTTCACGCCAGCATCTTTTTTTTGAGGTGCCGGACGTTAACCTCCAGGCACGTGATCTTGAGCCGATCATATACCATATCGTTCGCTATGAGCGGGTTATGGTGTTCCACGGCAAGTTTTTTAATTTGATGACGCAAAAACCGTCCATCCTGAATATTTCCGGTGAGACGATGCTTGGAGGAGACAAGCGGAGTAGCGCCCAAAAAATCCGCTTTCTTTTTGAACCAAGTCTTGACAAGTTAGTAACCTTCTTTGAAACGCAGATTTTTGCCACCTTATTTAATCAAACGGTTCATGAATCCGAGCTCGCGCGATATGCATCTCGCGTCACAGCGATGGAAGAGTCGTTACAATTTATTAAGCGTAGGAAGAAGGAGTTGTTTGATAGGCGAGGGAGGCTGCGTCGCGTGGAGCAACAAAAGAAGCAGTTGGAGCGAATATCAGGAATGAGGCTCTGGAACAACTAAAATTATGAAAACAGGCACAATCATTTCGGTAAAAGACCAGATTCTTGAGATTGAATTTCTCGATGAGAAGCCAACCGTTCAGAATGTTCTCCGACTGGAAGGCGATCCTCAGTCGATGATTATCGTCCATACCTCCGCATCGGACAGCACGTTTTTCTGTATCGCACTGAGAGTCAGCAGCAGACTGCAGCGAGGCATGAAAGTTGTCGATAGCGGGTCGTCGTTGAGCGTGCCGGTTGGAACCGAGCTTCTTGGCCGCGTTATGAATGTATTCGGTGAACCACTCGATGAGGCGGTTCCGATCAAGACGTCTGAACAACGACCAATCATCGCTCCACGATCCTCGTTCACGCAGGTAGTGACACCTACCAAAGTTCTCGAAACCGGCATTAAGATCGTGGATTTTTTTACCCCAATCCTTCGAGGGAGTAGAGTTGGGTTATTTGGAGGAGCTGGAGTCGGGAAAACCATACTCCTTACCGAAATTATTCACAATGTAGTGATTCTGCACAAAGAAGAAAGCCTGTCTGTGTTTGCTGGCGTGGGAGAGCGCGCACGTGAAGGAAAAGAGCTGTATGAAACACTTCGAGATGGTAAGGTTCTTGCGAAGGTTGCGCTGATTTTTGGACAGATGGGCGAAAACGCCGCTATCAGATTCTATACGGCACTCGCGGCAGTTACGGTGGCTGAGTACTTTCGTGATCACGAAAAGAAGGATGTACTATTTTTTATTGACAACATGTTCCGCTTTGCGCAGGCAGGGTATGAGCTGGGAACCTTGATGAACCAGATTCCATCACAGGATGGCTATCAGCCAACACTCCCGTCTGAGCTTGGTCAATTACAGGAACGACTTGCATCGTCAACATCAGGATCGCTCACAAGCATCGAGGCAATCTATGTCCCATCCGATGATCTGACCGATCATGCAGTCCAGTCTATCTTTCCGTTCCTGTCATCTACGGTGGTGCTTTCGCGAGCAATCTATCAGGAGGGAAAATTTCCCGCTGTTGATCCGCTCAACTCGGTTTCGTCGGCACTCAACACAGAGATCGTAGGGGAGAAACACTACCGCGCATATCTCGCCTCACAGTCTCTCCTCAAGCGCTCGATTGAGCTTGAGAGAATCGTTTCGCTCATCGGTGAGTCCGAGCTTTCCGCGCAAGATCAGGTTGTCTATAAGCGAGCTAAAATACTCCGTAACTATTTTACTCAGAACTTCCATACAACCGAACAACAAACAGGGAAAAAGGGAAGTTATGTAACGATTGCGGAGGTAGTTGCGGACGTTGAGCTCATTTTGAACGGTCGATACGACGATGTTCCAGCCCAAACATTCATGAATGTTGGGTCGTTGAAGGATCTCATGAAGACATAAGATATGGATCAACCCCAGCATCTCACTGTTGTTGTCCACGACCTTTCGAAGATTGTATTTGAAGGAGAAGTCTATGCGGTGAGCTCAACAAATGAAAGCGGAGCCTTTGATATTCTGGCATCGCACACAAACTTCATCACTCTTATTAAGGAGTACATCACTCTCACCCTTCCGGATAGAACAAAAAAAGAAATAAAGATAGATGTGGGCGTGCTCAAGAACCTCGGTAATCATATCGAAATCTACCTTGGAGTCGGTGGGGTATAGTTACTGCGTTACCCGTGTTGCAAAAATGAGTTGTCGTTTCAACGTCGTTCCCGGGGGCCAGCAGGTCTGGAGCGTAAGGAACTCTTTAGTTGTTTTCCGCGTGAGATACTCAACCTGAGATGGATCAACGATTTCTTTCCCGACAACGACGTATCGATATCGTTGGCCTTTGTAAAACAAATTAACCTCATCATTCTTCTCAAGCTTGTAGAGGAGGTAAAACACGGCATTATACGTTCCGATGTTCCAGAAGTAGTCTGTGGAGTGTGCGAATAAGAATATGTGGCCCTGTTCACCAGGAAATGCAGTTCCTTTTGCGTGCGCTACGCCCTTGAGTAGTGCGGGAAGATACTCGCTCTCAACAGCCGCATCGACATTGCGGATGATGTTGGCATTAGCACCGATCTTGGGAATCACGATGCTAAACTCTGGATCCTGAGGCGTGACGATCTCCCTCGGTGATCCGGTAAGAACACGGGCCAGTAGTCCGCGTGAGTCGGACGGTGTACGACCTTGGTCGGTTGTATCTATTTGAACAACATACGTTTTGTGAAAGGTGCGATCGAGTGCATATCGAATCTCCTGCTGAATCGGAGCAGAGAAGGTTTTGATCATAAGCGCAATAGAAGAAAGAACCAAGAAGTTCCCAATGGTCCGAAGCAATAAAACTTTACGATATTCAGATCGCTGATGTGTCATAGAGTGCCGTCGAGAAGAATTGAACTCCTATCTTTCCCTTAGGACGGGATTGCTCTATCCGTTGAGCTACGACGGCATGCTCGACATACAGTATACGGCATGTCGTATTCGGCAAGAGTGTTACCTGATACCCACTTCGTAAATATCTGGGAGGGCGTTGAGCTGGGGATTGAGGTTTGCAAGGATTAAGAGCTGACCTGAGGTTGTGACGGTAAAAAAGCCAGGAGTGATAGGTCCCGAGTACAGTGTTTGTTTGCCGGTGCCGTCATAGAGTGACATCACAAACTGATGATTTTCATTCAGCACAAGGTGTTTCGAGTCGGTATACCACCGAACCGTATCAACATCGAGCTGCTCATTCCCAATTTGGTAATTTTTATCTTCTTTCCGATCGTAGACATAGACAGCACCTTCGGTGAGATGTCGACTTTCTTCGGTCTGATTTGCAGCAATTAGGGGGGGTGTGATTACGATGGGCAAATTTACCCCTTTTTTTGCCCTATAGAGGACTTTTGTTCTATCGGGTGAGTATTTGATCATCTCCATCGAATCGGTCGCTATTTTTCGAAATTCCTTTGGATATGTTTCGAGGAGTTTTGTCATTTCCTTTACTCGTTCTTTATCCCATGCCGAAATGATCGTTTGTCGCGACTCGGTTACATTGAGCGGTACCTGATTTTCTTGATCCAGAGAGAGAAGATATGATACTGACTCCCATTCATTCATCGGGAGTGAGACGATTGCCTGTTTCATGTCGTCCGAGAAAATAATCGAAGCATCCTTGAGATTACCCGCCTGCAGAAGTGTACTTTTGAGTGCGAGCTTCTTGAGTGGAGGGAAGATGTTGATCGGCGTCTGACTTGCTTCGAATACATAGACACCGTCCTTTTCTGGATCGCCCGTTTCGCTCATCACTAAAACTTTATTGCTCGAGTCAATCTCGACTGCTTTTGAAATGCCAAGATTCGTGAGAGGGGAAAGCGATGGGTTTTGTGGAAACAAAATAGGATCAATTGCTTCGACGAGCTCGCCTCGGAGTACCAGCGTCTTACTAAAAGGAATAAACCCATCCTTTTTAATATCGATTGTGTAGGATCCCGGCGTGAGTGATAAATTGAGGTCGGTCACACCTTTGAATTCACCATTAACAAAGACTTTGGCAGCTTTTGGATTAGAGCTAATCGCCAATATGCCGGTTGGTGAGAGTTTTCGATTGAGAACATCGACGCGGTAACCACGAGCATACAGAATGATCGACGTTGAAAGAAGGATGAAGAGAATGATCACGGCGGTGCGAACAACATGCTCAGTGATTTGAGCTGTTTTGATATAGTATGGAGATGTTTTGATCTGTTTTTTCGCTCTTTTTTTTGTTTTCACAACTCCCATATTATACAATAAATTCGGTTATTTTGATCGTGAGAACGCTCACAAGATCATCACACATATTCATATGGGTTTTTTTCAACGGAAGAGGATTGGCATCGACCTTGGAACCGCAAATACGCTCGTGTACGTGCAAGGAAAAGGAATTGTGCTCAACGAGCCGACGGTGGTTGCGTACTCAATCGAAGATAAACGAATTTTAACAGTTGGAAACGATGCAAAGCAGATGCTTGGCAGAACTCCGGGATCGATCATAGCTTCTCGGCCAATGCGCGAAGGAGTTATTGCAGATTACACCACCACTTCGGCTATGGTGACCTATTTTATGAAGAAGGCGCTTCAGGGTAAATCACTCTGGACCGATGTCATGATCTCGATACCAGGAGGCTCATCGCAGGTTGAGAAGAGGGCGGTGGTGTCGGCGTGTAAGCACGCCGGTGCCCAGGACGTATATCTCATCGAAGAACCACTCGCAGCGGCAATCGGTGCGAGAATACCAATAGCACAGCCTTCTGGACATATGATCGTCAATATGGGTGGAGGAACCGCAGAAATAGCGATCATTTCGCTTGGTCAACTTGTGGCATACAAGACTGTCCGCGTAGCTGGAACCAAGATTGATGAGGCGATCATTCAACATCTCCGCAAGAAGCATAACGTAATCGTAGGAGAACGGACCGCGGAAGAAGTGAAGATGAAGATAGGCTCTGCGTTAATTGAAGAAGGGGATAATTATGTAGAACGGACGATGGAGGTGAAGGGGAGAGACATGCAGACAGGACTACCGAAGATACTCGAGATCGGCGAACGCTCAGTTAATGAAGGTATACAAAAACCGTTGAAGCAGATTCTGGAAGGCGTGAAGGAAGTGATGGGGATGGCTCCTCCAGAGCTCGCAGCAGACATTGTCGACAAGGGAATTGTGCTCTCAGGCGGAACGGCGCTCCTTCACAACCTGAACAGATACTTTACGTACTACACCGGTGTCTCGGCGTTCGTCGTCGAGGATCCACTTTTCTGCGTTATTCGAGGAATAGGCATGACCTTAGAGAACCTTGATAGCTTCAAAAATGCGATAAAATAGCCTGTAGTCGATAGAAATTATTGACCGAGGGGATTTGAAGCTAGCATGTAAGGTCACCAACTAGGAGTTGAAATATAGTAAACCAACGATAGAAGTTGACTAATGTACATGCAAACACACTTTATACGAATAAATTAATATAAACGACAGAAAAAAAATTGAACAAAGTTAGGAAAATTATTCATCCAATTTAAAGTAATATTAAACATAGTATTTATGAAACACAGACAAATTAATAAAATTCTCGGTATAGAGCTCGGATACCAAACAGTAAATTCTATCCTAGAGAATATTAAAAGAGGTCTTACATCAAAACAAAAATTTACACACATCGTCTCTCTCAACCCTGAAAACCTCGTAATAGCCTCAAAAAACACCGAGTTCTATCGTGTACTTACTGAGGCTGAGATTAAGATCAATGATGGGATTGGGGTTGTCCTGGCAAGCCGATTTGTAAATGGGCATTTTGTGCCTAGATTGACCGGTGTGGAGCTCATGGAAAATCTTGTAAAAATCGGTTCAAGCCAGAGCGTCAGAGTGCTATTAATTGGCGGAAAACCGAATTTAGCAGAAACATTGGCTGACTGCTATTCCCGAAGCTATCCGAGCTCAAAATTTGAGGGATTAATGGGCTTTTCTGACATTCAGAATCAGACCGAAAGTGAGCAAAAAGCGATCGATGCTATAGTGGCTGATCTGAGGCCACAAATCGTGTTTGTCGCATTTGGCTCACCATGGCAGGAGTTATGGATAGATAGGAATAGAGCGTTGTTACGCGACGCTGTGTGTATGGGTGTTGGTGGGGGTTTTGACTTCTTGACGGGATCTGTGTCGCGCGCGCCAAGGCTAATACGTCGTTTTGGACTTGAGTGGTTCTTTCGGCTGATCAAACAGCCGTGGCGGTGGAGGAGACAGCTTCGACTCCTTGTATTTGTATGGTTGGTCTTGAGTGAGCGGGTTGGTTTGAGCAAGCGCGAAAGCGTCTAGATTAACAACCAATTCTTCTTTGGGCTGTCAGCGCAGGCTAAAAATAAATATCTTCATAATATCGATTTTAAGCCCTGTTTTTTTGCTATCCGCCTCTATAATAGGGAGGTATGCGAAGAGAAATTGAGTATGTCCGAAGCTATTTTTCGCAGTTTCGGTATGAGCCGGAGCTTGAGGAGATCTACGCTTTTTTTCCGAAGAAAGTAGCTCGAAAAAGCATTGCTACATACCTATCGAGGCACACGAAAAATACCCCCCTGGGGTATACTCAGACAGCGCGTCAAAAAAGGAAGAGAGTTGAGAGATCGATGCAAAAGCTTCAAAGATTGAGGCGATACTTCGAGGGACTCTCACGCCTTCGCTGTATTCGATACGTTGGGCTATCTGGTTCGACAGCGCTACTGCACGCTTCAGAAGCCGACGACGTTGATCTATTCATCATTGCGGCGAAGAATCGAATTTGGACTGCTCGCGCGGTGGCGAATCTCCTTGCGCTCTGTTTTGGAATTAAGCGAGGTCGCAACGCATTGAAAGCAAACGATCGCGTATGTCTTAATCTGTTTTTTTCGGAGAACGGACTTACTATTCCTATGGAACGCCGAACGGAGTATATGGGTCATGAAGTATTGCAGACAGTGCCAATTATCGATGTAAATCACACCTACAGACGATTTTTGAAAAGCAATCGATGGGTGACCGGGTTTTTTCCCAATGTACGCGTGGATTCGTATATTCCATATAAAACACAGACAGTGCCAGATCGATGGACAATGGAGCGGAGCAATACGTCGTTCATTCTTGATCGTCTCATCGAAGGTATGTGGAAAAAACTTCAACTTATGTATATGAAGACGCCGGTGGGGGATGAGCGAATCGAACAGCATCAGCTATGGTTTCATCCACGTGACTATCAGAAGCGGGTGAGACGCGCAGTTTTTAAGATATAATACTACTTACGGCATGCCGCAGTGGCGAAACTGGCAGACGCGCACGCTTCAGGAGCGTGTTTCCTTTACCGGAAATAGAGGTTCAACTCCTCTCTGCGGCACCCTGCGAAGCACTGTTAGGAGGAGTCGCATAGCCCGGTCCATTGCGAGGGTTTGCTAAACCCTTGAGCTCTAAAAAGCTCGCGTGGGTTCGAATCCCACCTCCTCCGCCACAGCATCGCAGTTGATATTGCTATCGGGAGCATGCGGGTACGGTTGGTCTATCTCTTCAATCCATCGCTCAGTTCTCGTATACTTATTCTTCATGAAGATACTCATCGTGGATAACGGGAGCACTTACCTTCCGGATATCGAGTCCGAGCTTGGTACCTGTACATCGAAATCGGTGCGATATGATGAACTCGATGTCATTAAGGACACTGAGTTCGACGGTATCATTCTATCAGGTGGTCATGATTTTCCGGTTGTCGGAAATGAGAATAGACTTGCGAATGAGATTCAGCTTATCCGAGCAACGAACACACCACTTCTTGGTATCTGTTTCGGCTTTGAGCTTATTGCTGCGGCTTTCGGAGCCCGGCTTGAACATCTACCCACTCGCGAGAAGGGGGTTATTGATGTGGTCGTTACGCATCAAGACGGGATTTTTAAGGGGATATCACATTTCCAAGCGTATGAAAGCCATCGGTGGGTAGTGAAGGATCTCGGCGAACAACTTGAGGAGCTTGCTCGATCCAAAGATGGAGTAGAGGCATTCAAACATCGATTCAGAAAAATCTACGCTACTCAATTTCACCCAGAGCTACATCTCGAGCGAGTAGAGGGTCAGAAGGTGCTTCAGAACTTCCTCAGTAGTGTTCAAGAAAGCTAGGCGAACTATTTTCCAGAATAGGATATGCTCGGAACCTTTCCTTCCGTAGTAGAAAATGATACCGATCCGTCTGTATAGATAATAAGCATTCCGCTCGTGATAAACGGGGATCCCTCAACGAACGTATCGTGCTGATCGGCAATCGTATGAGCAATATTATTATCTCCCTGAGATTGATCTGCGGTAGAGCAAGCCTGAAGAAGGACTCGATAGTTATTTCCCAGATGTCTACGATAGTTATTAATTCTTCCGTTTATTCTAGTCCTGTTGCGGCTTGCGGCAAGATAGTCAGCGAGACTGAGTGTTTCGTTATCTACTCCAAGTAATAAACCTTCTCTATTTGCGTGAGCATGAATAAGAACATTTTTCACAGAATTTGTCTGTTCTGGCTCCCTCCCGTTAGTTCGTTCACGGTTTCCAACATCAACCATAACCTTCGCGAGCTCTAACTTCGAGCCAACCTCAAAAAAGCAAGTGTTACCACTTCCCAAAGCTTGTAATGAATCACCACCAAGTCCTGAAGATGAGCCGTTCCAGTCTGTATGAGCATTTACGACAATATTTTCGATTGGAGTTTTACCGTCTTTCCACATCTCTATCTGCGAATGCAGTTTTTCGGCCATGTAGAGAGAGAAATGGTGAATTCCAAACGTATTAATTACTTCTTTCAACTCTTCTTTACCGTATTGATCCGCATACCCGGTGAGTGCGCGAACCTCAAGAACTGTATGTTTGGTTTGATCTTTTGAGATATCATCTCGCTCCTTCGGGGTTAACGCTCTCAGCGATACTCCGTCCGACTTATACGTAGCTCTCGATGCTGCGCTATAACTACTCCATGAGCGAAAAAGTCGATCCGCGAGTTCAGGCTCAATTCCGAGCTCGGCGAACTGATCGACAATGAGTGGAAATTGAGATACGTCGGGTCGTGGAATCTTTGCGAATCCTCTCCAATCAGACTCGGGGAGGTGAGTGACATACTCTTGGTATCGAGCTCCTGACTCAAGCCGAATTTTCCATAAAGAAATAAATCTGTCGATCTCTCGATCTGTTACTGGAGCGTCTACTCCACTGGCGAGAAATGCAGTAAACGAGCTAAAGTCATCAAAGGTAATCTGGCTCAGTGGAAGTCCGTATTTATCGAGTTGCTGGAAGGCCTGTGTTAGGCGCCGTGCAAGAACGTCTGGTTGTGTATAAGTACCTAACCATTCAAGAATTTTTTGAGGAATATCTGAGTTTGGAGAACTATCTAGATAGGGTTCGAGACGATCGAACGATGTGATGAAAGAAATTGGATCGGTGGAATCCACGAACTTATATTTGAGAAAAAGGTACTTATCATTATGCTTCTGTAATAGCGGGAGCGCCCTCTTGAATATTTCTACAAAATCTTCCGGCTGTTCGAGACTTCTCATGTTCGAAGCGCAGAGTTCCGTCCATGCATCAGCGTCAGCAAATGAAGAAAGATCGGCGGCGATCATTTTCCAACTCGCGATGAATAATGGGTTAATCTCAATGTGAGGAGATGTATGGAGATAGTATCCATGCACAATATTTTGTAGTTTCTGGCCATATGCGCGGAGTTCAAAGGCGTTGTTTGGCATGCCGAAAAGGTCTATTGCAGTTCTGTATGCGAGGTCCGGATCTGCAAAGTCAAAAAAACCAGTGAAGGTATACCCTCGTTCGGTGGATTGACCTTCAAAAATTGGTTCTCCGCTCAGAGTTTGCAGAAGTGTTTTTGCGGAGTCAAGATAACTCGTCGCTTCAACATCTGATGAGGTTTTTTCAAGGTTTCGCACAAGGAGCTCTGCATATGAATCGAGTCCACGACTATGAATTGACTCAATATGTTCAGCTGTCCTTGCTGGATCTCTCCACGGTGTATACATGATTTTTTGCACGTCATACGGAAGCGTTTTAAAGAGTGCCCAGAACTCGGGAGAAACTTCAAGTGCCGCCTCGGGAAAGCCAACCTCATGAAGAATAGTATCGGCTGTGCGGGGCTCCGCGCCATGAGCGTTGAGCTCTGTGATAAATTTGGCTTGTTTCTCTTCGAGTATGGCACGGAGTTGATGTTTAAGATTGGCGTTTGACTCCGATTCCTCCACGACGTCATCTATACGTACACTGATCTGATCGAGCTCTGCCGGTGAGCATGAGATTAGATCGCTGACGAGGTCGTTATTACCCCTCTGAAGTAGTTCTGCGATAGTTCGATCTAAGGTTACTGCAGTTTTGTCCTGCCAGCGGTCAGAGGCACCTATTTTTCTCAGAACTCGGAGCTCTAACAACTTCGTTTCCAGTCCTGGTATCTGCAGAGTTCGAGCAGTTGAAAGAAGTTCGGCGATCCCGTTCGGACTACGAGAAAGTTCGGGTCCAAGGTTATATATTTCATCCTGAACCAATATCGAATCTAACTGAGGAATCGTTACTACTGGATGCGTTTGCTCACCTTCGGGCATATATTAGTGTAGCAAGAACCTAGAAGAATTTTTTGGCTCGAAGAATGCGTTCGACCTCGCGATCATTGATGCGATGATGGGGGCCTTTGTGAGACAGGAGCGCTCCGGAGAATGTCTTCGGGATATGCATCAGTTCATGCACAAGGGTCTTGACCTGGTCTCGATCCGAGAGACGATCAAACTTCCGTGCATTCACCTCGATAATGTAATGTGGCTCAATACCGACAACCTCTTTAAAAATCTTTGCCATACCCCAGATTCGCGCATACGCTCGCGTCTGCGCATCGAAGCTACGAATGCAGTGAATGTAGTCTGCTTTGATGTGAGTGAATTCGAGCGCTTCTATGAGTGCGTCAATCCGCTTCTTTACATCGGGAGCCTTGTCATATTTCATTATGCTAGTATTGTAACATGCGATCATTTCTTCGATTTTTCACCTTGATTGCCCTCATCTTTGTCTCAATTATTTCGGTTCATGCAGAGGAGCGAATTCGTGATTTTCAGACAAACATCAGTATTCAGAAGGACGGGTCAATGAAGGTTTTGGAGACGATTCAGTACGACTTTGGGACCGCGTTTCGGCACGGAATCTATCGAGATATACCAGAGATCGTCTATCGCGAAAACAGTACTCGCTATCTTCTCAGGTATCAAGTCCTCGGAGTCAGCGATGAGCAAGGCAGCGCCTATCGGTTTAGCACGCTTCATTCTTCGGACCACCTTCGAATTAAAATTGGTGACCCAAACCGTACAATCACCGGATCCCACACCTACATTCTTACCTATGAGGTACGGGGAGCGCTGACCTACTTCAACGATCACACAGAGTTATACTGGAATGCAACCGGAGATCAATGGGACGTGCCAATCGACGCTGCATCCGCGACGATCAATCTGCCGGAACAGGTTGTTGGCGACCAACTCAAGCTCGCATGTTACACCGGAGTGTTGGGGTCGAGTCAGAGTAACTGCTCATTCCCAGATCGATCGGGTGAAACGAAGTTCACAACAACACAACCATTACTGTCGAAAGAAGGAATGAGTGTTGTCGTAGGATTTCCGAATGGAATGGTCGCACGACTTGAGGCAGAGAAGTACGTCTCTTTTTTCGACCGATGGTATGGACAGCTTCTCCTTCTTGGACTCGTGCTCCTTGCGATACTCTGGTACATCGTCTATCCAATCTGGATTATCGTCAAGTGGTTTCGATATGGGAGAGATCCGAAACCACTCGAAGGAGAGGTTCGAGCTTGGTTTGATCCGCCAAAGACCGAACAGGGGAGAGCGCTAACTCCGATTGAGACTGGATCGCTTGTTGATGAGCGAGTTGACAGTCGCGATGTCAGTGCGCTCTTTGTTGATCTTGCTCGACGTGGGTATATGAAAATCGAGGAGCGGGATAAAAATGATTTCTACCTCATGAAGTCGAACTCGGTTTCCAAGTCCGATCAACTGCAACCGTTTGAAAAGGAGTTGCTCGATAAGGTTTTTGAGACGGAGAAAGAAGTGCGGGTTAAGGACTCCCGGCTGTACTCTGTCATTCAGTCTACGCAGTCGGCGGTCTATTCCCGAATGGTTGAGGATGGATTTTTTGCTAAAAATCCAAATACTACCCGCACCTTCTATATTGTGATGGCAGTTCTCGGATTCATGACCTTCAATATGCAGCTTGCGCTCGTTTGCGTACTCTTCGGAATTCATATGGCGCGGAAAACGCAGATGGGAGCAAATGCAGCGGCGATTGCACGATCACTGAAGAACTTCCTTGGCACACAAGAGCGACAGCTGACCTTCCAGGCGAGTAAACAGATGATGTTCGAGCGGCTATTGCCGTTTGCGGTAGCGTTTGGAGTTGAGAAGATCTGGGCAGAGCGATTCAAGGACATCTCTCTTAAGCAACCAAGCTGGTACTCGAGTACGAACCGTACAGCATTTAACAGCGCATTATTTGTATCTCATCTTGATTCGTCGCTTCGCGCGGTCTCGATAGCCGCACAACCACCACACTCATCCAGTGGCTCAGGTTTTTCGGGCGGCTTCTCCGGTGGCGGAGGTGGAGGTGGTGGCGGAGGAAGCTGGTAATTTACTTTACGTATTTTTTTCCTTTGAGTTTGGTTGGGAGATAGTCGTTTGAGTCGTACATTTCATAGCCTTTTCCGTATCCGAGCTTCTTCATGAGCTTCGTCGGGGCGTTTCGCAGATGGAGTGGAACGGAAAGATTACCGAGGTCCTTCGCGTCCTTGAGCGCTTCCATATACGAGTCATAGACGGTACGATCCTTTGGGGCTTTGCAGAGATATATTACGCCTTGTGCAAGGTTGATTCCACATTCCGGAAGTCCGATTTTCGTAACCGCATCAAACACCGCATTCGCGACCACGAGTGCGGTGGGTTGTGCGTTGCCAATGTCTTCACTTGCAAATATCACCATGCGGCGGGCAATAAACACCGGATCTTCACCGGAGGCGATCATACGGGACATGTAGTAGAGTGCAGCATCGGGTTGCGAGGCGCGCATCGACTTGATGAATGCAGAGATGGTGTTGTAGTGCTCCTCTCCGGCCCGGTCGTATCGGAGGAATTTAGACTGGAGCGTCTGGGCGAGGTGGTCGACGGTGATTGTCTGATACAGTGATCGGGTATTTTCAACCATCGCAAGCATCTGTCGCGCATCACCACCACTCATCGAGATGAGCCAGTCAATTGCTGCGGTATTCATCGGGATTCTGG
Source organism: uncultured Gammaproteobacteria bacterium (assembly GCA_964535635.1). Lineage (GTDB taxonomy): Bacteria > Patescibacteriota > Microgenomatia > UBA1406 > GWC2-37-13 > CAZLQR01. The sequence goes on from CAZHVF010000015.1 coordinate 14,687, forward strand.
TTCGTTTCAGGATCGTTTTGAGATCTTTTTCGTTGAGATCTTCCAGCACAAATACGCGGCAACGGGAGAGAAGCGCTGGTATTACCTCAAAACTTGGATTTTCGGTTGTGGCGCCGATTAAGGTAAGGAGTCCGGACTCAACGTAGGGGAGAAGATAGTCCTGTTGTGCCTTATTGAATCGATGAATCTCATCCAGAAACAGTATCTTTGGTCCAAGAAGAGAGCCGGTTTCCTCGACGATTTTCTTAATGTCATCCTTCCCAGCAGATACCGCCGAGAGGATGTAAAAATTCGCCCCAAGTGCCTTGGCATAGATCTGCGCGAGCGTTGTTTTGCCTACGCCGGGTGGCCCCCAGAGAATAAACGAGAAGAGATGCTTCTGTTCGATCGCAACCCTCAACGGACCGGCAGATATTGACTTTGTTTTTTTTCCGACAAGATGTTCCTGACCGATATATTCACTGAGATTCTGGGGTCGGATTCGGTAGGCGAGAGGCTCCATGATGGGTATTATACCCCGATGCTACTGTATAATATAGGCGAGCACCTATAGCTTAATCGGATAGAGCATGGGCTTGCGGAGCCTAAGATCCCCGTTCGATTCGGGGTAGGTGCACAGAAAAGGAACAGTTCTTTTATATTGGGGGTGTAGTTCAATGGTAGAATAGAGGTCTCCAAAACCTTTGATGGGAGTTCGAATCTCTCCACCCCTGCAAGTACTCACTTCTTCACAACGGAC